>CAZIXB010000121.1:0-4896 GCA_964543205.1 uncultured Victivallales bacterium | reverse complement strand
ACATACTTGCCTTGTTCAACAATTGAAACTAAACTCTCTCTGGCATGTGGCAGGGTATCAACGCCACACGAATAACGAAACTCGGTAGCACGAAGGAATACGATATGAAAAGATGTCTGCTTGTGATTGCCCTCGCTGTCTTTGTCAATACAATCGCCATTAATAATTCCATGGCCCAGTCCTCCGGCCAGTCGCAAATCCCGACCCTCAGCCCTACAGGCGTTCCCAAAGGGCCACCCGAAAAGATCCTCCTCAAAAATCCGATTATACATGTTCGGATCAATAACCTCGATCGACTGCTTAACGACATAAACGACCTGCTCATGTCGTTTGTTCCGGCAAAAGCAGTTCCAAAACAGTTGCAACCTTTCCTTAAATATGAGAAGCCGGTCCTGGCCTTCCTGGGGATGAATATAGCTGGCAAACCCCTGGACGCTCAGACCCTTGCGCTTATAAGCGGCGTTGACTCGAGGCGTTCTCTTTCGCTGACACTTTATCTTGGCGGCAAACCGTTGCAGTTCGCTCTGAGTGTGCCTGTTGCAGACGGAAAAACAATTGCCGGCATGCTGATGAATATAACACTGCCCCGGAAATTCCAGCGGACAAAACAAGGCGGAACGCCTTACTACCACATTAAGCCATCAAAACACGGTATGCCTGAAAATCTTTACGTTGCATGCTCAGAAGACTACGCGTATATCTGCAGTTCAGCTTCGCTAACTTCCGCCCTTGCCAACGCGGCGCCGGAAAACCGCATGGCAAGCGGCGACACTGTGAGGGCAATAACCGAAAAGTATGCGGAGAAAGATTTCACTGCGTGTCTGAATCCGGCCGTCTTCAAAATGTTCCTGCCCGGACTCGAACAACAGCTTGCAATCATTATGCCCGGACAAATAGCAAAGTTACGCAAATCGTTTCTCGAAAGCATGAGCGAATCCGAGCGGCGCATGATGGATCTGCGCATCAGAACAGAACTGGGCCTCAAAGACACCGATGAACTGCTCGATTACGCCGAATGCTTTGCCGCTGCAACATACGAAAGCGTCGCTTCAAGCCTGTTTGACCTGGTCCGGAATTTTCACGGAACCGGCATTGCAGTGAACCTCGACAAGCAATTCCAATCCATTGAATACTCCTGTTATTCTTCCGACGTCAAGCCCCTCTCGGCAACCAGGCCGATCCCCATGAACGAAGCCGTTAAAGCCGTCATGTTTCTGCCCGGCGAATTGCACAACCTGGCCATATCAGGAAAACAACCGGAAAAGCGACAGGACAGCCTGGCAACACAATGGACCCGTTTGCTGCAGGAAAAACTGGAGCAAAAGAGCCTTTCTTCGGAAGTAACTGAAAAACTTATAACGATGATCCGGGAACACCGTCCAACCCAGAACCTGGAGAGCATTGCAGACTGGACAGTGTCAACGCGCATAGAGACATTTGAACTGCCTGAAATAAACGACTACGATAGTGTGCTTGATTACCTCACGGCGCTGAATAAGGCAGGATACATGGCTTCGAGAGCAGTAATTCAACCGGCACAGCAAAACAATATGCTTCGTCAATACTGCAGATCGCGCGTGGCGGCAATTCAAAGCAACATAGCGCATGCAGACGAATTCAGAGAAACAGTGACCGAAAACGAACCCTTCATCAGCCGGGAAGCCAGGCTTCGTGAACAGACACTCGACAAGAATATTGAACTCTTTTCCATTGAAAACATCTATACCACAACCTCCGGGATGTTCGGCTACCATGAACATGAACTGATTAACCGCAGTATATATGCGAGCCGCCAGGTTGATAATTACCTGCTTATCCAACCGGGACGGGAACCCTATGGGTGGCTGAAAGAGAAACGAACCAGTGACAACTCAAAACCCGGCCCAGCAGTCTCCAGGCTTCTGAGGATGGCCCCTCCCAAGGCAAATAACGTTGCCGTGGCTCGAGGCATGCATATCTTCCCTGAGGCCATAGGCCTGCTCGATAACCTGGAGAAATTGTTGCACCGGGAGTTTGATTCCTACCTTGAATCCGCTAAAGAAGCCTTGCAGTCAAAGGACAAGGAACGGATCGACGAACTGGCCGCGAGAATGCCGATAACTGTCAAGTCCCTGAACCGCCACTCCGCGTCCGGCGAACTGTATCTTGTGCTGCCGGGAGAATTCACCTATCCGCGCCCTGAAGTCATGCCGGCGGCATCGGAGCTGTTCAAAGACTTCCGCTCAAAAATGAACTCAATAGGAGGCGGCATGTGCTGGAGCCGCGCTATGCCCGGAAGGATGGAAGGCGGGCTGATCCACGACACAGGCGCAATCAGCTACCTGTTTCGATCTGTCATAAATAATTTTTATGAAAAATATCAGGCTTCGCCTGAGGGACGCCGGGAATTTGGCAAATTGCTCCGCGGAGAATACGACGGCAAAATTCAGGAAGGCGAAACAGTTCTCAAGAATCCGCTTATGCACGTGGAAAAGACACCGTAACGGCAAGCGCATACCGCGTTCCCTGGACCTATCCTCAGCGCTTAACTGCGTATGCCCTGAATCGGGTCCTTTCGCTATTGCGCAGGTCCATCATCACTAGAAGTTCGTTAGCGCCGGGTTCAAGAACAAAGGGAAATTCATAGCTCCCGTCTTTCTGCACTGGTTCAGCGCGTCGGCCATTAAACCACAAAAAAGGATGAATACCTGATTCAATACATAGTATTCCCTTCTCAGTTTCGCCGGCCTCAATAACCGCCCTGCCAGCTCCAAAGCTTATTCCTTCGTCCCAAGCAAGAAACCCGGCATTATTCCCTTGGTCCGACCACCGGGACGGTTCATCTACGATTGAGTCCAGTTCCATGGGAAGCTCCATCCCCGCAGTCTTCCATGACAGAATGAAAGTTTCGCCACCGCTGTTCATGCGCTTCCGGGCCTGTTGGCGCAAGTCCTTCAAATCAATTGACGAGATCGCGCGCTTGATCTCCGGATCGAAAACAAGGGCCTGGATACGGGGTTCTTCCCCGAGCTTGTAAAGGGAAACAATCGACCCCTCTCCGACCTTGATTACAAGTTCTATAATATCCTCGTCGGCAAGCGCTTGGTTGAGCAGCTTGTTGTTCTTCAAACGCTGCAACTCAGGCTCATTCTCAACAAGCCATGCCATTTCGCTTTGAGGCAAGTTCAAAATCTCAACCAGAGCCGCTAATTCATCGAGCGCCTCCGCCGAGCCGGTTTTTGCTGCAAGCGCGTTTTTCGAACGCATGAAAGCGCGTTGCAACCCGGCCATAAATTTTGCCTGATCATCAACGCCGGCGCCCAAATCCGCGGAATCCCCGCCAGCCGGCCCGTGGTCTTCAGGGGGAAGGAAACATCCACTGTAAATAGCGTGCTTGCGAACGGTTGCCTCTAACGGCGATAATCCTGCCAGGTTTGCAAGAAAATCAACCGCCAGAACAGCACAGGCAATAACCATCACAACCAGGACCGCGTTGCCGCTCATGCCGAGCACACTGAGCAGCCGCGATTTTTCATCCCTTTTCCGCCTTATCCGCCTGTCAAACAGCCGAACCCCGATAGTGAATATGCAACTGAATATAATCAGAGATAAAAGCGCCTCAACTGCAAAAAGGACAAAAGGATTGCGTGTAAACCGATTCAATGCAGCCGAAAAAAAATACCCGGCAGACAAAGCAACAGCAAAAGCCAGGGCCAGAACACCAAGGCGTCCCAGGTTTGACAGGAACCGCCTCCTTAATATCCGCATGCAGGTCAGCAGCACATACGCTGACAGAAATACTTCGGCAGCTACAATCAGAACCGGCATATCTGTTTCTTTCCGGGACGACAACCCCGCAACAGGACGTCTATCTGCCGGCGCTTATCTGGCCTGCGCGGGCCATCGCCCTTGCTTCTACACTCTGAATCTCCGCAAAACCCTGGGAACTTCGCGGATTAAGGCCTTCGCTCGCCTCCATGGAAGCGTCTTCTTCATTGTAAAGCGAAGCCGGACAGTCCCTAAGCGCCATGAAATGCATATTACCCTTGTACAATGCAACCTTTACCGTGCCCGAGGCATGCGAAGCAAGCCCGTCGACAGCCGCCAGGGCCGAAGTTGTGGCCGCGTCAAAATAACGACCGTCATATATCTGCCCGGCAATAAATCCAGAGAGATAATTGAAAAACTCCGAAGCCCTGCGATCCATTGTCGCCATGTATATCTGCGAGAGACAGAACCCCAGTAGCTCCATCCCGGGGGCCTCGTAAACGCCGCGGCTCTTGGTCCCGACAATCCGGTTTTCCAAAGCATTCTTCACCCCTATCCCGTTTCGCCCGCCAATCTCATTGGCCTTGCGAAGCAATTCCAGAGGCCCAAGGCAATCGCCGTTTATCTCCACAGCTATGCCTTTTTCGTACCGTACTGTAAATTCCTCCGCCTGATCCGGCGCATCCTCCGGCCATACCCCCATCTGAAGTTCTACTATGGTACACGGCGTATTGAGGCGCTCCAGGTCTTCGGCCTCATATGACAGGCCTGCAAGGTTGGCATCCGTGGAATAACGCTTCTTCTCGCCTTGTGAGGCCTCAATCCCCTTCTCTTTCAAATACTGTACCATCTGGCTGCGGCCCCCAAACTGCTCCAGCAAACCACTGTCGCGCCAGGGAGCGTATACCATCATGTCGGGAGCCAGAGCATTGGTGTAACGCTCAAAGCGCATCTGATCATTACCCCGACCGGTAGCGCCGTGAGCCAATACCGTGCAGTCAAATTTCTTCATCTCAGGAATAAGCCCTTCGACAGTAACCGCCCGGGCTATCCCTGTTGAATTCCAGTATCCCCCGTCATACCGGGCCTGGGCTTTGATTACCTGCATGCAGGCGTCAGCCATCGACTCTTTCAGGTCCACAATGACCG
>CAZIXB010000120.1:0-4906 GCA_964543205.1 uncultured Victivallales bacterium | reverse complement strand
CGCAGCAGCACTCTCCACGCTCTCGCTACGAAATTCTGTGAGATATGCGGGTTAATATCTTTGATCATATCTGGATCATCGATCCTCTGATATCCAAGCAAGAGTCGAACATGAGTATAGTTCTTCTGTTCAACGTGAGGGTTGTCATTGCCTTTTCCGGGCCGGCCACGGGTCATTTCTATGGGTAAATCCCTACAGCACCATTTTCAGTCCATCCGCTGAAAATGTCTGTAAACGTTAGCTCCAAACGAAATTGCCATCCATGCTTCCGCCACAGTGCGCCACCGTGTCTGCCTGCATATATCCCGGCTCTGCAACATCGTCATGACTGATCTTAAGAGGTATATTACTTTTAAGATACGTTCCATGCTTGGTTCCTGAAACCCCTCTTGAGCCATGCTTCTTGCGTACCGGACCAAAAATACGATCCAATGTCCTGGGTTTGAGTTCTCGCAACTTCTTCTTGGTTGATTCTTCCAGATAGCCATGGTGTTTTTCATAGTATGGAAGCCAGTCGGCCATCATCCCAACCAGCCATTTTGAACACGGCCGATCAGATGTCAACCAAATGTTCTCCAATACTTGGATCTCATCCGACCCATAATTGCCAGGCCTTCCGGGCTTCTTCTTGCGACTGCGTCCATCCCGCTTTAAGAGCCTGATGGCATGCTTGCGGTGATGCCCACAAACAGAGCAAAATTCATCCAATATGCGTGTTTTCGCCTTCCTCCCGGCATGCCTGTATCGATCCTTGATCCTGGCTAAATACTCTCGCTTTGACTGTATCACCATAATTGAATACCTTCCTTGCTTCGGTAACATCAATTATGGCGCAACACCCCCTTTATGCTAATTATTCAGTGTTTCTTTCGGTAACATTTAATATGGCGCAATACGTTGATAAGAAGGGGGATTTTGAACCGCGAATGGACGCGAATGGACGCAAATTTTTGTTTTGTTGCCGCGCTACTTATACAAGGTAATCTCGACAAATGCGCCCTGACATTGATTCATACTGGCAGGACTCTTTTTGAAAAACAGAAGAACCCCGGGTGCAGTTCCAGTAAAACGATCACGGAAAGATCAGTGTTTCTTACTCTTCTGGTCCGGCACGTTCTTGAGCGCTGTCAGATTATCGGTATGGTAGCCGAGCTTAACGCTTGCGATGCGGGCGTTGCCGGGATCAGCAATAAACAGGCGCCGATCCGTATGCGTGGCGACATAGGGCGCGAAGAAGATGGCGGTTTCGTCGCCGCCAATTGAGTGCGGATTCGGGGGGCCTCCGTCTTTCACCAAAGGTACTCCATCCCCGACATTGCCGTACTGGCCGACGCGCACGATCAGGTTCCCCTCGCTGTCCAGGACGCCCACATTATAGCGATCAATCTCCGGGGTGAAGCTGCGCGCAAAATAATCGAGCGCAAACCGCGTGTTCGGGCAAGAACAGCCAGATGAATAATTCTGGCCACCCCAGCCCACGCCGCCGTACATCCAGTGCGCGCCCTCCGCCCACATACGGGGTAAGGCGATATCCGGGGGACCGTTCGGCGGCTGTGCAGGCACCGGCGCGCCTGATTTAGAAATCAAACGCCCTTTTCCGGGTGTGAACTTCATCAACGTTCCAGCATGATCGTTGAAATGGCGCGCGCCATTGTAGTAACGCACGGCGGCGCTAAGCAAATACACATCATTGCTGTTATCTATTGCCACACCATTGATCAAGCCATGCACACCGGGTACGGCATCCTCATAAACCATTTGGCCATGCCGGTCAAGAATTTGAATGAGATGGATAGCGCCGGACATAATGCGACCCGGATACATCGTTGGCTGATAGGTAGAGCTCTCATGCGCCTGTGCCTCGTGTCGCCTTGTGCCAATGGCAGAGCTTGGCGGATGAAATCGTCCGGCTACGACCAGATTGCCGTTGGGGGCCACATGAAAGCCGCCGTGATGAAAAGAACCGCCTCCGCGAAACATCGAGCCGCTGATCACACGTCCTGAACGTTCGCCGCCGCTGTTGCCAAAATGATGGCGAGCTCGTTCTTCTCCGTAGTCAAACGGCACCTCACGCCAGGTATCCAACTGATAGCGCATCACCATATTGTGCGTGCGCAGGTAGATATGTCCATTGAGATCAAAAGCGATATCTTCCGCGCTGAGTGGAAACTGGATCTCGCGCGTACGTCCCGTGTCGGGGTCGATCTGCAACATGCGCTTGGACGCCTTACCGTGAGCGCTATCGCCTTCAACCAGGTAAAGCATCCCATCCTTCGGGTTTACATATAAACGCTGACGGTTCCAGGCCGCCGCATTGACGCGCTGCATGGAACGCTTAACATCGGTCAGAAAATCGCCGATGACGGTCCATCCATCGCCGTCCTGTTCCAGGAGCATCACCCCTTCGCCATGGTCGCCTCTGCCATGGCGGCCGCGATACCCCACCGGGGAGTGGGCCGACACCCAGATACGAAGCTTATCGCTGCTGAAATCTATGGCAGCGCTCATATTGATCTTGTTATTAAAAGGGCGATTCAGCAAAGGATTACCGCGCGGATTAGGTTTGATGTTCAAATCCCATGACGCCATCTCCTTGGCACCCTTATCCAGGGCGGCATAGCGTGTCAGTGTATAGCTGTGTTCCGACATGGATGGCCCGCTTCTTCGGCCGTCCGGCATGGGCAGCGCCCAGGAAAAGACGAACAACTCTCCCGTCTTGGGATTCATAGTGATTCGAGCTGGCCGTTTCGAGGGAATGTTCTTCAGATGTTTTGCGTCCGCGTCGAACACTTGAATCCGGTCGTTATGGTGATCGGCGACGTACACCCGCCCCTTCGCGTCCGTGGCGACATCCGCCGGCATATTGAATTGTCCGTCTTCCTTGCCTGGCTTGTCCCCGCCCGCGAAGTTTTCGGGCCGGGCCTTGTTGTCGGCGAAGCGAATGCGCTTGACCGCATGGCGCCAGGTCGAGCGGCCAAGGCCCCTCATCATCGAGGAATTCAACAGGGTATGGTTATACATGGTCAGGTACAGCCATTCCTCGTCCGGGCTGAACGCGCCCCGGCGCGGGTGTACATTCTTGTCGAATTCAACATCCGGCCCGTGAAACGAGACATCCGGTCCATGCAGGTTTAATCCGTCGCTCGATCCGTCAAGCGCCAGGCGGCTGAGTCGGTGTCCGATCAGTGCCACGCGTTTGCGCCCGGCGACCAGGCCATAGCCGGCCGTTCCCGGTAGTTCGACCTTGCGGGGGGCATAGCCCGAATATTTCCCGTCGCGATAGGTCGGTTTGGAGCAGTTGCTGCCGCTCATCAGGAGCGTGGATTGCTGCCAGTTGGGCTTGATCGGCAGGTGGGGACCGTCGGGGAAGCGATGTCGGATGATGCCTGGGACGTCATCGATCTTATCCGCGGGGAACGGGTAGAGCGTCCGCACATACGTGCCGTCGCGGTCGAAATACCGCAAATGATCGACGGCCTTCCCGCTCTTGAACACCAGCACACCGTCGGCCACGGGTTCCAGGATCATGATGTGGCCGGCTTTTTTCCAGGGATGCCAGAACAGCGTCCGCTCGAAGCGGGGTTTCAGGCCAAGGGAAACTCGGACCGCAACGGCATCCTTATCGTCGACGTAGACACCGGTATCGTCCTTGCCGTCCCATACGATGGTCTGTTTTTTCGAATTCTTCTTAAATGGTTCCGGCGCGTTGCCGCCTAGCACGCCGCTGACAAGATGCCGCACAATCGTCCCGTCCTCCCGTTCGATCGCCACCGTAACATCGCAGAACCCTTCGGTCTCGAACGTGATAGCAACTTTGTCCCCGACGCGCGTGACGGTCGGCTCCTGGGCGAAGGTGAACACTGCCTCGCGCTTGACCTTGAACTCATCAATCACCGCTCCGTTCGTTTGCTTTGCAAATATCGCGCCCAACATCAGCGCACCAAACAGAGCGAGCGTCTTATGTTTTTCTCTTATCATATATTGACTCCTTTTCAAATTTCAGCGAACCGGGGTAATCTAACAGCAGTATACGAATCACGTAAATACAACTTTTATCCAAAACATCGCATATTATGACGAAAATACCAATGGCATAATATCACTGTCATCCCATGGGTAAATGGAATGGGGGAATGTTGGAACAATGATAGCAAGACGAAACGGCGATTTCGCAGGCGGAAGGGTCAGACCGCGAACCAGAAAACAGCTTAGCCAAACGATTCCCTTGAACCGGAAGCCGAAAGGATTAGAATGTGTGCAATCTGAATTGAACACCGCAGGGAATCCCTCCTTGCCTTAACAAACAAATAACAGGAAGATACAGGAAAACATGGAAAGCATTGAACAATCCGCAGATTTTTCAAACACTCATGTTAACATTGATCGAGAAAACGATTGAGAAACCGAACGCGTGGGCGTACAGTATGGGCATGGAACTCGAGTTCGAATGGGATCCGTAAAAGGAGAAACGCAACATCGAAAAGCACGGAGTCTCGTTTCACGAGGGAGCGACAGTGCTTGGCGATCCACTTTCGTGGACTTTTCCAGACCCGGACCATTCTGTGGGTGAAAAGCGGTTCCTTACGATCGGGCTCTCCGCACTGGGAAGAGTCGTTATTGTCTCCCACACGGACAGGGAAATCAAGACGCGCATCATCAATGCACGACAGGCAACACCACGCGAACGTAAAGACTATGAAGAAGAATAACACAGCAGTAGACGACCTTGGTCGGGAGTATGATTTCTCCAAGATGAAGGGCGGCGTCCGGGGCAAGTACGCCCAGCGCTTCCGCGCTGGTACGAACATTGCCAAGATCGACCCCGATGTGGCCGAAGTATTCGCTGACGACAACGCCGTCAACGACGCACTTCGAGAACTCATCAAGGTGGCTCGACGCCAGGTTC
>CAZIXB010000119.1:0-4906 GCA_964543205.1 uncultured Victivallales bacterium | reverse complement strand
AGTATTTTGTTGCCAGGTCGGGTAGCTGGAAATGGCCTGATTGAGATGTTATTGCACATCGGAATCTGAACCCTCAAGCCGTTTAAGTATGCGCTCTAGTGCGCGGACAACCTCGGCCACTTTCACCGCATTTATGCATGCGTAACCGTTCCGGCAGTAGTTCCCGGTTTCATGGCAAGGTGCGCATTTCATGATCTCATGGTGATGAAGCGACTCGGATTCAGGCCATGATGGACCCCATGTCGGAAGGCTTGAGGAGCCGGTTATTACAACCTGCGGTATCCGCATGGCATCGACAAGGTGCATTGGTCCGGTATTGACGCTGATGGCCGTTTCGCAGGATTGCAGAGTATTAATCCACTGGTTGATGGACTGGCATTCTGTAGCCTCCATGCAGCCGCCAAGCAAAGTCTCGGCATTTTGCTTTTGCCCGGGGCCGCATAGCAGCAACGGGAAGAGATCTTTTTTTTGTAATTCACCCAAAAGCTGTTGCCAGTTTCTCGCAGGCCAAATGCGGCCCGGACGATTTGCAATTGGGAGAAGAGCTATACGTTTCCGATCACGGAAACACGTTTTGATGCTATCTTTTGAAACAAGATGGCAGAGAGACGGCGGTTCCGAATAGGATTCACAATCAAATCTTTGGGCGAATAAAAGGAGCTGTTTCCACCGCACAATATCTCGAGGCAATTCAACGAGGTCACTGACGCCCCCGGGGATCTTAAGATCCGAGCCTACGTAATGAGCAGAGGAGTAGATTTCCTTGCATCCTGCCAGATTTAGAAGAAAGATGCTCCTAATGTCTCCTCGAGGATCAATGCCGATGTTGCCTGCACCGGCTGTCTTTAAATCGTTCATGAGATTCCGGAATGAACTCTTGAAATAGGAGGCGATCCTATATTTATCTTTTCGTTCGTAAGCGGCCCATGGCAGACAACAGTTTATGCGCCCGTAAACATGAGCGTCAGGAATCAACTCCTGCCATTGGGGTTTTATCGCCAGGACAACCTCAAGTCCGCAGGAATGCAATTGGGAAATAAGGGGTTGAAGCGCCAATGTGTCTCCCATGCCGAAAGGTTCTATTATGAGCACTCGCCTTGGAGAACCTTCTGAGCGTTTCCTGTTGTCTATCATAAGGCGTTTGGCTGCATTTGCCGCAAGGGCAGCGGCATAGAAAGCAAATTGTGCAGCCTTTGTGCCAGGAGTGATTTTAATGCGTCTGTCAGGGATCATGTTGTTTTACCGGGGATTTCAGTGTTGAGAGGATATCGATGTATTCCTTTTCTACATGTGCGCATGTATCAAGCAAACGGCGTTCACAGGATTTTTGGTCGGTCATGAAGCGTTCGACGCACCGCAACATCTGTTCAGCAGTGACTTCCTCGCTATCGGCATATGGAAGCCCAAGCAAATCAAGCATTCCAAGGCGGGTATCGTGTCCGACGGTAAACGATGGCACTCCGAATGATGCGGCTGCATATGCGCCGTGAATCCGGCAGGTGATTGTTGCCAGGGCAGAGCCGTAGATTTCCATAAATTCAGGGATTGTTCTTGGTACTACATGTTCATATTTTTCGATAGGGAAAAATTTTTTTGCCAAGTCCAATTCAAGTTTCTCATGAAAAACAAATCTTAGTTTCAGGTTTTTGTTTTCTAAAAGAGAGACCAGTTTTTTAAATTCTTCCATCCATCTGGGATTGTATGTGTTTTCACTATTAGTACGGCTGCCCGCGGGATGAAAATTGAGCAGTATCACAGGCTTTTTCACCGGCTGAACTCTGTGGTACTTGCACGCCAGTAGTGACGGGCATGGCAGCAATCTGCTTATGCCTCCGGCTTCTTCAATATATTGGTGAGCAGTTGAATCTCGACATGTCAGTATTTCCGAATACCCGACAATTTCTCTACAGAATCTTGTGGCAAGCTTTTTCTGTACGACGTTGAGTTCTTGTTGTGTAAAATTGGACCCAAAAGCGAGATTTATAAAACGCGGACTGTCAGGGTCGGAAAGCACACGCTTTAATACTAGAAACCACGGTTCCAGAGCGCTATATCCTGTTTTTCTTCCGTATACCATTGGGCCGGAAGCATTTATCAGATAGTCGCATTTACTGAGCATATTGTGGCTGTTTGCCGGGCAACGTAGCCAATATGGCCACAGTAATTTGGGTTTGATCGAGCGGAGAAAGTTGCCGGTGTTATCATACCACCGGGCGGGAAAACTGCGGTTGAATGTGTGCCACTCTATCCGGTCGCCGCCAAAGGTCTTCTCAAAAAGATATTTCTGACCATCCCTGACAATATCATCCCCAGGGTTGAACGATATCGCCTGTTCATTGTCCATAGTGTAAATAATGCCGATTTTGATACTGTTCATAATAACCACGAAAGAATAGCGCTATTTTACCCGGAAATTCTTTCCGAACCACAATATGCTCAATATGCCTGTTTTTCGATACAGGTACGTTACCAGCAACAAGTTTGATACAGTCAAGCTGATCCCAGTTGCCACAGCCGCCCCAATGCCACCGAAGGCAGGTACAAGTATCATGTTCATAACTATGCCAAGTCCCGCAGCTATGGCAACTCCCCTTGTTGTCAACTTTTCAAAACCTGCCATATTAAGCAATAGGCCGGCGAATCCGGAACTTGTGTTGATCAGCTGTGCGATACAGAGAATTACCACCATAGGGTACGCTTTAATGTATTCGGAACCGAACACTGCAGGTATAAGCCATTTACCGGTGAGGATGAGTACAATTCCAACCGGAAAAGAGAAAAGCCCAACTGCCGCAGCGCTTTTAGTGACGATGGACTGGAGACGTGTCTTTTTGTCTTCAGTAAACAAACGCGCGCTTACCGGAGCTATGGTGAGGTTTGCTGCGATGAGTCCGAAGGAAATCAGCATAGAAGCTCTGTGAGCAATGCGGAAGAAAGCGATTTGTTCAGGACTATCAAAGACTCCAAGGAATATCACGGAGATCTGTTGGATCATTATTCTTGAGAGTTCTATAAACACGAGTGGAAGGGCACTGCCGATCCATCTCTTCGTGTCATATCGTGTGAGAGCGCTGCCGGAAACATTTTTAATCTGCCTGAATACAAAAAAACCGAAACTGGTTGCAAGTAGAGCAGCGGCAACAGTATGAATCATCAAAGCATAAGAAGGCGTGATTGCTGGTTTGAAAGCCATACGCGAAATGCCAATGGCAGTCAGTATAATCAGGGGCCGAAACAGATTTGATGTCAAGCCCGCTATAATCCTGTTGAATCCACGTAGGATCGAGTTGTGGATCTGGATTATACTCAAAAGAGGTATTAGCGGCAGTGAGATCAGCAGAGGTGTAAGATAGGAAGTGTCTTGCAATAGAAATGCGCCAATTGCTGCCAGTAGCATCATCAGTAGAAGGGACAGCATCAGGTTGCCTGTATAAATGCTGCAGGCCAGTCCCTTTAGATATGATGTTTCAGATTTGGCCATGTATGCAGGTATTTCCCGGACCATTAGCTGACTACTTCCAAGCATTGGCAGAATAATCAGCATTTGAATTACCGAGAGGCAGAAACCGTAAATCCCGAAACTGCCCGCCGTCATTGTTCTTGCCAACAGTACGGACAGTAGAAGGTTTAGCGTCCGTTCGCCGATTTTTAGCAATAATGCGCCGGAGGCATTCTTTAGCATATTTTTGCCAAGTTCTGACAAGGGAAGCCGTTGAAACAGGAGGTTCATATTTGAAGTATATTTCCGGGCATGATTTTTTTGATGGCCCAAAGTTTGATGTCCGCTTACCTTGAATATCCGAGCTTGTGCAGCAAGTCACCCAATTCCTCGTTGAGGAACGCTATAGTGGCTGAATCCAGCTTGTTTTTGTAGTCTTCAGGTGTGCCGCGTCTTTTGTGTCTGCTTACAGTTTCTTTCCCTGTTTTGTTTCTGAAGCATTTTTTCTGAATCTGCTCAAGTAATTTCTCTGTATATGGAATGCTGACTTGCCGGCAAAACTGGTTGAGCCAATCAGGGAAATTATTCCACATGTGTTCGTAAAGAAGCGGCTGGACATTGTACTTTATTACCAGTTCTTTTATGTATCGTTCGTAGCGTTCTCTTATCCACGGAGTCTGTTGCCTGGCGAATTCGTTTATACTTGTAGACTGGAGTTCCTTGCGTCTCCGGACAAATTGATTGCGTCTCAACGGATTGAAAGGAAGGGGGTGACTGTACGCCATTGAATAGTAGTATGACACCAGCACATCCCTGGGATCCCTGAGGACAAGGCAAATGCGGTAATTGCGGATGTTTTGCACAGGGACAAAGTTGCGCAGAGGGCCGTATGCGTATCCAAAAGGAAAGAAAATATCATCCTTCTTAGTCTCTACAAAGTCGGCGTGTGTTTTAAATTTATGAGGATCTGCTGATAGCAGAGAATAGCCTTCGATGTTGATGTGAGTCAATCCAGGCGTGTGGCTGCTTATGATCGAAAGCAGTTTGACAAGAAAAGTTGATGCCGATTTGTGTGCAGTGAAGAGCAGGATGCTATGTTCTCTGGTATCAGAAACGGGGCCGGCTGTGATAAGCTTTTGCTCTCTATTGTATTTAAGGGTTCTGATCATCCAGTTCGGAACCACGCTTTTTGCAATGTCCCTCATTTTTGCCACGCTCTGTCCTCCTTGGCGTTCATGCCTGGTTTGTCATTGGTAAGCGTTTCATCGAAAAATCGGCAGTAGCATTCAACCATTTTGTCTGCCTTAAAGGAGCTGGTAAACAACGCACGAGCATTATTTCCGATTGTTTCTCGCATGTCTGCGTTTGATGAGAGTTTTTCCAGGTAGGTTAGACCATCATGCGGCTTTTGCATGTCGTAGACGAACCCTGTCTTACCGTGTTGGACAATTTCACAGGTTCCACCTG
>CAZIXB010000118.1:0-4996 GCA_964543205.1 uncultured Victivallales bacterium | reverse complement strand
TCCTTTTTCGACTCTTGATGCCGCTTGCTCCTAATCTTCACGGCCTCTTCAAAAAACCGTTCTTTAACAAACGCAGAAAAAACATCCAGAAGAAAATCGTCTCCGCGGGATATGAAGACCTTATCAACGCCGACGAAATCATGGCCCTGCAAATATTGATGCCGCTTATACTCGGACTGTTATGGATCATAATAATCTCAGCGCTTGTGCTCGGGGGGCGCAACCCTGTCTTTGAACATCTCAAAATACCGCTCTACGTGTTCGGTCCTCTATGGTTCTTCCTGTATCCTGTGCTCTGGTTGAAACAGGCAGTCGCATCCAGGCAGAAGCAGATACGAAGATCGCTGCCTTTCGTGCTGGACCTTCTTACCCTTTCCGTTGAATCGGGAATGGACTTTATGACTGCGCTTCAACGGAGCGTGGAACGAGGAAAAGTCGACGCTTTCGGAGAAGAACTCCTGAGAGTGATAAGAGAAATCCAGGTTGGCAAAACCCGGCGCCAGGCCTTGCGCGATATGTCAGCCAGGGTAGATCTTTACGATCTCAAGTCGGTCGTTGGCGCGCTGGTGCAGGCCGACGAACTCGGTGTAAGCATTGGGGCCATCCTCAGAATCCAATCAGACCAGATCAGGCAACGCAGGTTCGACAGGGCTGAAAAACTGGCGAACGAAGCTCCCGTAAAGATGCTCGCCCCTCTGCTGCTGTTCATCTTCCCGGCTGTCTTCGTGATACTCCTCGGCCCGGTGATTCACCAGATTCTTCTTAAAGGTTTTTAACTCATCCGCAAATACCCGCACACAGCGGGTGTTGGCGACAGAGGAAAAAGAACAACAACATATATTGACACCATGTAAAAACAGCGGAGGAAAAAACAAGATGAATTTAACACGAGTGTGCGCAATTGTTGCTTTCATTGCAATCACAGGCTTTATCTCAGATCCGGCCGCTTCCGCTTCGGCAGGGACCCGAAACAGGGAACCATCAGGAAAAGTCCGCATGTCCCGCACATGGATCCAGGCACACAAGGCCATGGCTGCGGCTCACCGCCAATCGGGCTTACAATATGCAGTAATTACAGGAGAAAACCTTTTTAAAGGCGCGGCAGGACCCTATTCTCCCGGCAAGGAACTGTCAGTATCAGAATTAGCCGAGGACTGCGCGGCGGCCGTCGGCATGGAACTTTTGTGGCGCGATGGTGTCGCAATTCTCGCGCCGGAGGGGTTCACGTTGGACACAGTTGTTAGTCTGACTTCACAAGCCGGAGCTGCGAATCCTTCTAAACGCCTATATGCGCTCGGCGAACTGGAACGTCTCGAAAATCGCTTCCGCAAAACTGCCTGGCCCGGCCGCCTGTCAATTCTTGAAGTTCTGTCGGACCGAATCGACCGCCAGGCTATGCTGTATGCGATGGAAGAGGCGCCTAAAGGAAGCCGGACATGGAAACTCGCGGTAACAGCCCTGGGACGGTCGCGCGAGCGGCTGATGGCGCGCCACCTCTGGCATCCCGTCTGGCAACGAACACCCGGAACAATCGAGATCGGGATGTGGGCGATTGCGCGCTCCGGCGACACTTCGGGACGATGGTCAATGAGAAGCCGGGTTCGCGACACCTGGACCAATGACCCCTCACACCGTTACCTGGCGGCAATGGCCCAGGGTATGCTTAACGGCTCCGGATACCTCAGACGCGACGCCAACAGTGACGAGGTAGAACACCGTCGGGCAGTTGCCTTCGGACTGGGCTTCTGCGATCGCAACAATGAACAGGCCCTGAAATACTGCCGGCGTTATTTGAAAGACGAAGATGCCGCCGTCCGTTACCTGGCATGTCGATCGCTGGCTCGACTCGGCAGCGAAGCCGCGTTGACTATCCTGATAGATCTGGCCTCCGACGATACGGCAACCCTTGACGATCGAGCTTCAGCTCTTGAGGCGCTGGTCGCCGAAGCCCGCCCGGCCGGATACAAGCTGGCGGAAAAAACGGCCTTTGACGATAAGGCTGCTTCCTCACTACGCGCAGCGGCGATCCGCCTGCTGGCAGACTCGCCCGAAGGCTCACTGGACAGACGTTTGCAGCCGTTCACATCCGATGCGCCAAGGCCTGTGCTCATGGCTGCGGTTGACACCCTTGCAAAACGCGGAACGAAGGAAGGCCTGAGAGTCGCCGCGTCCGTTCTTCAAAACCCGGACAACGATGTGGATCTGGCAATTGCAGCCATTCTCGGTCTTGGCCGCAGTATGGCGCCGGATGCCCTCAAACCCCTGGAGGCTGTGGCAACCAATCCAGAATGGCCTTCTCACGTGCGCCGATATGCCATAGAAGGACTGGCCCGTCTGGCAAACCGCTCAGGCCAGCAAACCATAGCAACCATAACGCCTATCGCCTCAAAAGCCCATAACTGGCTGGCGCCGCGACTTCTGGATTTGGAATCACCGGAAGCCACAATGGCTCTATTGGTTCCGCATCTGACCGGCCCTTACCGCACCAGCGCCTGCGGGGCTGCCGAGCGACTGGGCGAAACCGGATACGGCCCAGCAGTTCGCGAATTGCTTGAAGGCGGAAGTGTTTTCGATAATCATACGCGCATGTCGCATATATGGGCCGCTATACGAGCTACAGGCAGCGAAGCTGTCGAAACGCTCACCGACGCAGCAGCGAGCAAGCGCGCAAGCATCCGGAAGACCGCCGCGCGCTCCCTCGGCGGAAGGCGCGGCAGACAACGCGCTGATGCTGTGAAAGCGCTTGAATTGCTCGCCCGCGACAGAGATACCCGCGCAAGACAAGGGGCAATTGAGTCGCTGGAGCTTGCGGGAGACCCTGGAGCCTTCCAACTGCTTGCGGATATAGCATTAAATGATACGGATATTCGCGTTGCGCGCGAAGCAGCGCGAGCCTTGCGTTTGCGCGAGTTCAGATCCCTGCCGGGGCGCGACAAGGTAATAGAGAAAATCGCCGGAACAGAACGAGACCCGGGCGGACTTACCGGAAAACCATCTGGCGTATCGTCTCAGCCCGACAACAGCTTTGTTCTCCGAACATGGGCGGAACATATTGAGGAAGACCTCGTCGCAAATATCACTTACGAGTCTTCACTCTGCTATGACCGGCACAATGAGCGCGCCGTAATGTGGGGCGCCCACGGGCGTCGCTACGACAGTCCTCAAACAGGCCTGACATGGTTTTTTGACGCCGGCGAAGAATTCCTGCCATGGCGGCGCCTGACCGACAGCCGGCACTGGCCGAACGGGCTTTGCTGCGTGCGTGGAACTGCTTACGACGCGGCGAATCGCGCGGTGATTAATCCGCACGCAGGCGGAGGCGGCAGCCACGGGTGGCATAACGACCTTCGAAGAGATTTGGCATATTCCTCACCCTGGATTCTGGATGTGAGAACCGATCAGTGGTACGCTGCCAGACCTTCCGTGAACCGCACCTTCAGCCCCACTCCGGCAAGTCATGACCCTGTAAATGGAATAACCTGGTGGTGGCGAGGAAGGATGATAGGTTTTGACGTCTACGCCAATGACTGGGTCAAACTCAACACTGACGGACCAGCCCCCTCCTATGCCTCCAATAGCGGAGCAGTTTTTGATCCGAGAACGGGCCTTTTTATTGTTATCGGAAAACATTCTACATGGGCGCTTAACACGGCAAAAAGAACATGGAAAGACCTGGCCCCCGATGGACCCCATCCGCCCGCTTGCCCCATGGTATATGACTCCGCCAACGAAGTCATGCTTGCTTTTCAGGAGAGAGACGATCGCGTCGAAGTCTGGGTGTATCACATAGACAAAAACTGCTGGGAACTTCTGCCGGCGGTTCACCCAAGTCCGCTCGCCGCTACAATATGGGACGCTACTTACGACGAAGCCCATAACGTAGCGATCATTTCCGGCACATGGTCGAGAACAAGCACAGGAGGCCTTGCCCGCCGCGAAACATGGACTTACCGCTACAAAAAAGCGCCGCCGCATGTAGTCGGATCAGACGCTCCCGCTGATGTGACATGCATCACAGCCGACGACGGAAGCGTTACGGTCCAATGGAAACAGCCCCGGAAAGGCGAGGCCACCCGATACCGCATCGAATGGGGATATGCGCGGCAGCCATGGGAAGTTGAATGGAAACTCGCGGGAATGACCGACGGCAACTCGAATTCCTTTAAGCATACGCCAAAAAAAAGGCAGCTTGCTTTTTATCGGGTCATAGCCATGGATAGCGAAGGACAACCTTCGCGCCCGAGCTTTCCAGCCAGGACTGCGCCCCGTATTCTCAGCCAGATTTCGGCCGTTGCCGATACACAAGGCAAGGCGCATTTGAGTTGGACTCCTTCGCAGCACGAAGATGTGGTCGGATATAACGTCTATCGTCTACGCGTCAACCCGCGAAACGCGTGGCGGCGCCGTTTAAGGCCGCGCTGGAAGGAAGGCGATCTGCAACTTTTAACGCAGAAGCCGGTAACTGAATCCAAATTCGTAGATGGATCGGCCAACATCGAAGCAACCGCAAATGATATACACTGGCCGGAAACTGCGGCCTATTCAGTAAGGGCGGTCAACAAATGGGGACTGGAAAGCGGCGACTCTCCAATGACTCCCGCCCTGCCCAGGCCGCCCGGACCGGTTCGTATTGTGCCATGGGCTGATGGTGAACGCCTGACTTTCTGGACTGGAGCAAAAGAGCCGAATGTAAAAGGATACGCCTTATGGCGTATGGACACATGGCAGTCAAGCGCTCCAAGACGAGTGCACAGCGGTTCGCTGTTGTGTCCGGCGTGGCGCGATAATGACATTTTCCTCCGCGGCGACCGGAGACGATACTATGCCAGCGGCATAGACGCCATGGGCACAATCGGCATACCGACCAGCGGGGCATGGAGTCACGGTCTGCCGTAGTTTCCTATTCAGTGGAGAGTAGTGTCCCAACGTTTCAGCAAGAGGGAAATTCGAGTGTACGAGTACTTGTACCCTTATCGACGAAGATCGTGACAATGAT
>CAZIXB010000117.1:0-5002 GCA_964543205.1 uncultured Victivallales bacterium | reverse complement strand
GCCTGGTTCGAGCTTTAGTCCTCTACAGATTTCATGTCCGAGCTGCGCCTGTCCGCTTTTAATCGGCGAAGTCTCGTTTACTGTCCCTTTGCCCGCCAGTATTACGGACCAGTCTGTCTCGGGCCATTCTATTTTTTTGCGGAGCACGGCTAGAATATTGCCGATTGCAGGCAAGCTTGCATCGGATAATCTATGGGCATATTTCTCCGGCATGGTCTTTTCCGCGTAACTTTCTGAATGCCAGTTGGCGGTTTCCTGTTCTTCCGGCAGAATTATCATATTGAATCCGAGGTTTTCCATGGCTTCTTCTATGTTATCAGCCATCTGCGACATTTCTCTTTGAGTAACTTTCGCTTTCTGTCGCAAAATGTCAGTGGTCATAGCGTCATGCGCCCTAAGTGAGCAGATAGCGGCTGTGAGGGAGCCTGTGGCAACAACTATAGCCAGGGTTCCCGCGGCAAAATTCCGTTTATGCCTCAGGATTTCACTGAATATGAGATTTCTCAATCGCATGGCTTCTGTCCTGATCTATTCACGCGCCGTGTTTGCCTTTCCTTGCCAGCATAAGGCTTCCGAATAACGCTATTGCAAGAACAGCCGCAAAGCCGATAAGCATAGCCGCTATCGCAGGGCTGAACGCCGGTTCATCTTCGGCGCTAACCTGTGCTTCTGCTTCCTGTTCCTCTTCAAGGGTATCCTCAGCGTCTTTTTCTGCTACACCTTCAAAGTCACCGGTTTCAGATCCCATCACGCCAGTGAGTTCCGGGGGTGTATCATCCACGTAGGCGTCGTCCATGAAAGCAGCCTCTTCCCAATCGTACTCCATAAGAAGGTCAAATCCAGGGTTATTGTCTTTTATCATACACGAGCATGGTCCGGAGAGGAATTGGAAGTAATAGTCAATATTTGCCACGGTGATTTCGTCACCGACAATGGGCGGAAGACAACGTCCTTTTCCATAAACTACAAATACCATTGGTTCCTGTGAAGATTTGAGGTCGGGATAAAGATGAAGCAACGATTTAATAAAAAATTCCTCTTCTTTGTTGCCGCGATCCAGAGAGAGAAACAGGTTATTCATTTTCGGCAATGTATATGCCTTGTCATATTCCGATGTTGCTATGCGATTGGCATATTGCCGGTATTCTTCGTATTCCTTCTCCGCTTTTCCAACCTGTGCTTCAAGCAGGTTCATCACAGCTTCATTTGTTTCTGCGTTCGAGCTTTCAAGAACAAACCATACAACATTCTCGCCGCTGCCCAGTTCTGTGGCGAGCCGTTTTCGAAAAGGCGAACTCAGTACGTTTGTGGCCGATTCGAAAGTCAGTTCGGTTTTCCAGAATGGCTTGTCCATTTCCATTCCCGGTTTGCCGGGATACTCCACCGTTAAGACAGGAGTGTTTACAGATGAATCTATGACAACGTCGACAACTATGTTGGCGAAGGTATTCTTCTGTTCGTTCGAAGATTCCAGCAGATCAACGGCTTGCTGTTGATTGGTTGTCAGCTCATCAGGACGCTGGACATCAATGTAAAAGGGGTCCGGCCACCACTGTTCCAGCGCATAGCGCCACACCGGCGTCGTGCAGGCAGACGAGGTCAGCGCGGATCCAGAGATCGACAGAATAATGACAAAAAATAGCAAAACCGGTCTTATCTTCAATGTCGGGAATCCGGCGCTGCATAATCGCGCACAACTGGTTTCATTTGTTGAAATTCTTGATTCTATATATTTCATAGTCCCTTTTTTTCGGGCGCTTTGGTTTGTGCAAAGTACATCCTTAGCAGTGAAGCCTATCAAGAATATATAATACCTCTACACAAGCCGCCCGTCAAGTCACAGGAGAGAATCGGCAGCGCCAGAAGGCGATGAAATTTCACGTGCTGTAAAAACTGCTTATGGAGTCTGCCACGTATGTTATCTGGCTCTCAGAGAGTTCCGGGAAGATCGGCAGCGCCAGGGTTTCACGAGCAGCCTTTTCGCTTTCCGGAAAATCTCCCGATTTGTAGCCGAGTTCCTTGAAACATGTCTGCATGTGAAAGGGCAGGGGATAATAGACTGCTGTGCCAATGTTCTTGTCCGACAGAAACTCCTGCAACTGATCCCTCTTTTCGGTTCTGATTACATACTGATTGAATATATGCCGGTCATGGATGCGGGTAGGCAGCTTTACGGCGCCTGACTCTACCATACCGGACTCTGTCAAAAGCCTGTCATACATCTCGGCGTTACGCTGGCGTTGTTCAGTCCATGAATCCAGATATTCCAGCTTTACATTGACAACTGCGGCCTGGATTGCATCCAGTCGGAAGTTTCCGCCTATGATTTCATGATAGTATTTTGCTTTTGCCCCGTGATTGCGCAGCTCGCGCAGCTTTTCGGCCCTTTCGTTACTGTTGGTTACCACCATGCCTCCGTCCCCGAAGGCGCCGAGGTTTTTTGAAGGAAAAAACGAAAAGCATCCATAATGCCCTATTGATCCGGCTCTCTTGCCCATGTACTCCGAGCCTATTGCCTGTGCCGCATCTTCAATAACGACCAGTTCGTTTCTTTCGGCAAAATCCATTACAGGATTCATGTCAGCCATCTGTCCGTACAGATGCACTGGTATGACCGCCCTGGTGTTCGGTGTGACAGCCTTTTCAAGCAGCGCAGTATCGATATTGTATGTTTCAGGGTCTATGTCGACGAAAACCGGGCGCGCGCCGGTGCGCGAGATGCACCCTGCGGTGGCAAAAAAACTGTAGGCAGTTGTAAGGACATCGTCTCCGGGACCTATGTTCTCGGCCATCAGTGAGATGAGAAGCGCGTCTGTTCCCGAGGAAACGCCGATTCCGTAGCGACAACCGGAATACTCGGCGATGGCCTTTTCGCATTTTTCAACTTCCGGTCCCATTATGAATCTCTGTGATTCAATGACTTCCGCCACAGCTTTGTCGACTTTGTCTTTAATATTTATGTATTGCGGCTTAAGATCAAGCAACGGTACATTCATTGTTTCCCTTTCTGTCTGCTGCGCGCGAGTATTCGTCAAAAAAAAGTTGATGGATAATGTGTGCTAACCTGTTCTATTCATCAAGAGTAACTTTGTGCGTTAGATTAGCTTTCGGAACTGAGTAATACAACCACGGATTACAATGATTTCACAGGCAAGAGCTTTGAATGTGACATTCACCTTTTCCAATTCGCGACTGGAATTGGGAAGTCCAGTCAATTTTTACGGAAGTACAGCCAGACCCCATAGTATTTTTTAAAAGACTCGCCAGCCGGGTCTTGCAGTATAACTTCGTAATCCACTATATCCATATCTTCCATGATTTTGTGGAAACGTTCTGCATCTTCGGCCCGATTATAGGCCGGCCCGCCGATCAAGCCGGCTTTGATAAGTTTGCGCAACTCTTTTTCCGGCATGGAAGGGGCGTTTCCGCGCCCGACAAACGCGGCTCCCCCGGGCTTTAATACCCTGTTGATTTCGGTAAGCCCTTTTTCCAGGTCTTGCCAGAACTGGTAACTTCCGCGTGATACTATGATGTTCGCGTAATTGCTCCGAAAAGGTAGAAAACAGGCGTCGGCAAAAATAAACGCTGTGCGATGCTCAAGCTTCTGCGCAAGGGCATTTTCCGAAAAATAGCGGTTGTACCAGGTGTTGATGTCGGCGTTTATCCAGTATAACTTCCTTGTGCGGGCAGCCAGTTCGAAGACTAGATTGCCTGGACCTCCGCCGATGTCGATACCAATGCCGGATTGTTGCTCAAGGTCAAAACGCTTTACAAGATAATCGGCCAGTTCAGAATAAACAACAGGCCGTCTTTCCGCGACTTTGTTGAATCTGACTGCCTGACTTTCCACAAAGTTTTTATAGTCTGGATGTTCCAGGTATGGATTGTTTTCGCTTTCTTTATTTTTACCGGAAGATCCAGGCTGCAAAGACTCATTGGTTACACAGGCCGTCAGACTGAGCATTGCCACCCACAGAAAGAATGAGGAAAAAAGCCGCAATAGTTTTCTCATAGTGAATATCCTTTCCGCTACCGTGGTAATGCCATCAATTCTGTGCCGGTTTCATGGACAATCAACTTGATATCATTTCATTGAATAAGGGCATGATGCAAGAGTCGAATGCGGATTGACTGTAACAAATATCGCAGAATATGTAATATAGATAGATGACAAGAAGAGCAAAAACTGAAAAGAAATGCGCATCATCTCTACAGAATAGCTTGCGCATACAAATATTCGCCCCTTCCCGGAAGTTCATTGTGCATCAACTTCGCGGCCGCATATCCAATATGTATGTGTTGGAGCAAAGGCGAGGATGGTTGCGAAGGAAACCCGGCAAGATTACTCTTGTCGATCTGGGGCTTCCTGAAGAAACAAAGATGTTGGCAAACTATGTGGGGGGCATTAGCGGGGATGTCTATGAAATTTTCTTAACTCACACACATCATGACCACATAGGGGATTTGAAATATGCTCGCGAGAAGTTTCCCAATGCGGTCATATCTTCAACTCTTCTTGCAAGTAAGGCCATGGACCGAAGCGCTTTCCGTATGTTGAAGCAACTGCCTGCTGCTGTAGGTCTTTTCGTTAAGAAAAGGTCGAAATTTTCATTTTTTGCAAGGTTTTTAAAAAGCGGGTTTGAAGGCAGGGGTGAACTGGCCCGGTTTTATGAAAACGGGCATGCGCTTCTCTCAGTTAAAAATTTTGTTGTCATGGAGACCCCCGGACATACTGGTCATGATGCTTCCCTTTATTCAAAGCGGCACGGCATACTACTGTCAGGCGACGCTTTCGTCCGCTCTCCCGGCCGTACGATAACCCCGCTAAGCTATCGCGCAGAGCGTCCTGACTTGCAGGAAGATACGGTTGCAAGAGTGAGTAAACTCAAGATCAGTTATTTTTTCCCTGGCGCAGGCCCTGCGCTTGTAGCCAGAGACCGCAAAGAGAAAAAGAGACTTCAGACCAGGATAACCATGCCCAAAGAGCCGGAAAAACATCGTA
>CAZIXB010000116.1:0-5054 GCA_964543205.1 uncultured Victivallales bacterium | reverse complement strand
CCAACGTGCTCTTGCCGCTTCCGGAAACGCCGGTAACACAGGTTAAGACTCCGACAGGAAAAGAAACATCTATATTTTTCAGGTTGTTTTCCCGGGCCCCAAGAACCCTTAGAGCTTTTCTGCCGCGCTTGCGGCGTTTCCCGGGGACGGACACTTCTATCTCTCCGTTCATATATTTGGCAGTCAGTGAATCAGGGCTTTTCATCAACGCCGAGACTGAACCCTCGAATATAACCTCGCCTCCATGCCTTCCTGCGCCGGGTCCAAGATCTATAATATGATCTGCTTCCTTTATGGTAAGATCATCATGCTCAACCATCACCACCGTGTTGCCAATGTCGCGAAGCCTCTTTAACATCCTGATCAGACGGGCGTTATCTCTCCTGTGTAAACCTATGGTAGGCTCGTCAAGCACATACAATACTCCAACAAGCCCTGAACCGATCTGGGTTGCCAGCCTGATTCGCTGGGCCTCGCCGCCGGAAAGAGTTCCGCTTTCCCTGCCAAGTGTCAGGTAAGCCAGGCCGACATCCTTCAGAAATCCCAACCGCTGGCGTATTTCCTTAAGTAACTCACGGGCAATTTCATCCTCCTGGCGGCCAAGCTTCAAAGCGCCAAAAAAGGTTGCTGCCTGCTCTATCGAAAATTCAACCACGTCATGAATAGACTTGCCGTTGATAGTGCAAGCAAGCACCTCGGGTTTGAGCCGCTTTCCTTTGCACTGGTGACAATGCTGCCGGCTCATGTAACGGCGCAGACGCTGGCGGGTATAGTCGCTATCTGTAGTGTCATACCTCCTCTGAAGATTCGGAATAACGCCTTCAAACGGCTTCTTGCGCCGCCTGTAAGAGCCCGATCGCCAGAAACCCTGCTCAACTTCCTCGTCGCCGGATCCATACATAATTATCTTTCTAATGCGCGGACTGAGCTTTTTGTAAGGGGTCGATGTGCTGAAATTGTAATGCTTTGACAACGACCTGATCAAACGCTTGTAGTAAATTATCAGCCTGCGGCCGCCACGGCGCCACGCAGTTATAGCCCCGTCATCTATCGAAATGGAGGGGTCTGGAACAATCAGATCCTCATCAAATACAAGTTGCGCGCCAATGCCCGAACAGCCCGAACAAGCGCCATAAGGACTATTGAAGGAAAAATGGCGGGGGCTTAGCTCTTCAAAACTGATCCCGCAAACCGGACAGGCATGCTTCTCGGAATAGAAAAACTCATCCCACCTGCCCTTGGATTTTTCACTGAGAACTTTCATCGTTCCGCTGCCATGCTTCAAGGCCAGCTCAACGGAATCAGTAAGCCTGGACCGTATCCTGCCGGTAATAATCATCCTGTCAATAACTATGTCTATTGAATGCTTTCTATTCTTTGCCAGGTCAGGGGTCTCTTCAAGCTCATAAATTTCCCCGTCAATGCGAACACGAACAAACCCCTGCTTCTTAACGCCATCAAGTAGAGCCTCGTGTCTTCCCTTTTTGCCGGCAACCACGGGAGCAAGCAGGAAAAGACGCGAACGGTTCGGCAAAGAAATAAGCGAATTCACAATCTGGTCGACACTCTGCCTGCCGACCGGGCGCCCGCACTCGGGGCAATGCTGCTTGCCTGTAGCGGAAAAGAGGAGCCTGAGATAGTCATGAATTTCAGTGGAAGTAGCCACGATAGACCGAGGATTGCTGCCCGCAGTCCTCTGCTCAATTGCAATGGCGGGCGAAAGCCCGCTGATATGATCCACATCAGGTTTCTGCAGTTGATTCAGGAACTGCCTGGCATAAGCGGACAGACTCTCCACATACTTTCGTTGACCTTCAGCATAAAGAGTGTCAAAAGCCAGTGATGACTTTCCCGAACCGCTGAGCCCGGTTATAACCGTAATCCGGTTGCGAGGAATCTCTACGGTAATGTTCTTAAGATTGTGCTCTCTTGCCCCCGCAACAAGAATACTGCTCTCACTCATTTTATCTCCAGAAAGTTGAAAAATAACCCCGCAGCCGCGCTTGTTTGCAATTATATCAAAAATGCGGCAGTCTTGTGCGTCCGCTTTTTGCGAACAGGGCAAGGCGAGCAGATACGCGCCGGATGCGCTCATGAGAACAATCGCCGTCAGGCAATCTCAATTAGAAAGAAATTCTTCTTGCCTGACCGTAGAACAACAATGCGACCATCTATTACATCCAAGGCTTGAATCTTTGCTTCCGGCAATTCAACTTTTTCGTTGTTGATGTAAAAACCGCCGCTGGCTATAAGCCTTCTTGCTTCGCCCTTGCTCTTACAGAACCCCGATTCCGCCGCGACATCAACCGCCGAAGCCCCCACGACCCGGTCTGCAGGCAGCTTCTGAGAAGGCACATCCGCAAAAATGCTCAACAACTCATCGGCGTTAAGGCCTTTCATGGATCTACCGAACAACACATCCGTAGCCTGCTTTGCTGCTCTTAAGCCTTTATCGCCGTGCATCGTTCGGGTCATTTCCTCTGCCAGACGCTTCTGGGCCTCGCGCTGCTCAGGCTCGGTTTGGAGTCTGTTTTCAAGTTCTTCTATTTCAGATTTGCCGAGGAAAGTAAATACCTTCAGAAGCCGTATAACATCCGCGTCATCGGTTCTCACAAAAAACTGGTAAAAGTCGTAGCAGGAAGTCTTATCGGATGCCAGATATATAGCGTTCCCCTCGCTCTTGCCGAATTTTCTGCCTGCACTGTCGCACACCAGCGGCATAGTGAGGCCGAAGACCTCCGCGCCCCTGAGCTTTCTCACAAGATCTATGCCAGCTACAATGTTTCCCCACTGGTCAGATCCGCCAATCTCCACAACACAATTGTAGTTATCATAAAGCTTCAGAAAATCATAGGCCTGCAGTATCTGGTAGGTGAACTCCGCAAAACTCATCCCGGCCTCGCTGTTAAGCCGCGCCCGGACACTCTCTTTTCCAAGCATAGCGCCCATGCGGAAATGCTTGCCGACATCCCTGAGGAAATCGATCATCCGGAAATCCCCAAGCCATTCGTTATTGTCAACCAGAACCGCCGGCGCCCCCGGATCCTCAAAGTCAATCAGCTTTGAAAGGTTCTCGCGTATCCCTTCAACATTTTTTCTTATCTTTTCGGCGGAAAGAAAAACGCGTTCGGAACTCTTCCCTGAAGGATCGCCAATCAGCCCGGTTGCCCCGCCAACCAGAGCAATAACCTTGTGGCCATGGCGCTGGAAATGCGAAAGCGCCTTGATAGTCACATAGTTGCCAACCTGAAGACTGTCACTGGTCGGATCAAATCCGGCATATACTGTAACAGGTGAATCAAGCCTTGCTGCCAGATCCTCGCTGCTGTAATTCTCAAACAGGCCCCGCCATTTAAGTTCGTCAATTACATTACCCATTGTCCGCGCTCCCGCATAAGAAAAATCAGGCGCATCACAATTGATGCGCCTGACCTGACAAATCCTCAAGCGTAAATCATCTACGCTCCTGCTAGCCCGCATATCTCACATAATTCCTGCTGCGAGCGCGGATAGCTCCACTTTGACGGCACGAATTGGCAAAAAGGCCAGATTGCATTATTTCTATACGGCTGCTCAGGCGTTTTATCAATTTGCGCCCCAGCAGCGCTCTCCACGCTCTCGCTACGAAATTCCGGGAGATATGCGGGCTAGCGGTTTTTTCCAATAAAAACGGGTCAACGCCGCCAGTTGCGGTCTACCTGCCGGTTTACTGCAGGCCAAGCCAAACCCTTATTTTATATTTTACTCTGAATCTTCCTGGCCATGCCTGCCCGGACGCCATTCCTGATCTTCTTCATCTTCCTCTTCCTCGGCAATCAAACCGTCGAAAGCGTCCTCGAAAGCGCCTGCAAGATCAACCATATCCTCGCCCGGTTTCAAGCCTTCCATAAGCTCTTCCTGCTTCATCTGGAACTCTTCATCCGGCAGGGACACCGCCTTTATGCTAAGGCCAATCCTTCGCTCATCGCGGTCAATTCTGACTATCCTGGCCTCTATCTCCTGGCCGACCTGAAGGGCATCCTGGACCTTGTTGACATGTCCATCGCTTATCTGCGATATATGCACAAGCCCGTCAACGCCTTCCTCAATCTCCACGAACGCTCCGAATGAAGCTATCTTGGAAACCGAGCCTTTCACAATATCACCTGGCTTATATTTTTCGGCTATACTGGCCCAGGGATCATCGTGCGCCTGTTTCAAACCAAGACTGATGCGCTTGTTGTCCGAGTCAACTTCCAGGACAACAGCCTGGACTTCCTGGCCTTTTTCAAGAACCTCGGAAGGATGGTTGACCTTGCGCGTCCACGACATGTCTGACACATGGATCATACCGTCAATGCCGTCTTCTAGCTCAAGAAACGCTCCATATGTGGTAAAGTTGCGAACTACTCCCTTGACGCGCGAACCTACGGGATATCGCTCCTGCACCGTATCCCATGGATTTTCTTCCGTCTGACGCATTCCAAGGGCAATCTTCTGGTCCTGCTCATTGATATCCAGCACAACAACATCCACTTCATCGCCAAGCGCAAGCACATCCGAAGCTCTAACTATGCGCTTGGTCCAGGAAATCTCGGATACGTGCACAAGCCCTTCAACACCTTCTTCAAGTTCAACAAAAGCGCCGTACGGCACAATGTTTACAACCTTACCCCGAAGACGGCTGCCAACAGGATACTTGGACGCGACATCCACCCATGGATTCGCTTCCTTCTGCTTCAAACCAAGCGAAACCCGCTCGCGCTCAAAATCAACGTCAAGAATCCGGACTTCGATGCTTTCCCCGACAGAAACCATGTCCGAGGGATGCTTCACCCTGCCCCAGCTCATATCGGTTATATGCAACAGCCCGTCCAGGCCGTCCAAATCGACAAAAACTCCAAAGTCAGTAATATTCTTTACAATACCTGTGCGCGTCTGACCCTTTTCTATAGTCGAAAGCAGACTCTGCCGTTTCTCTTTTCGGCTGTCCTCGATAAGCTGCCGTCGCGAAACAATGATGTTCTTCCGCTCCGGATTCATCTTGATTATCTTGAAATCGTAGGTCTCGCCAA
>CAZIXB010000115.1:0-5123 GCA_964543205.1 uncultured Victivallales bacterium | reverse complement strand
GCTAAGAAGTGGAAACGGTAAAAACGCTCGTTGTAATCCAATAGCGCGATTTACCAACGGGCAAAAATATAGTGGCGCAATCGCACGATCACAGCGCCTGTCGCTACGATAGCGAAAGCAACACAACCCCCAGCAGGCATAAGATCAGACCTGCCATACTGGCGGGTTTCATGGATTCCTTCAAGACCAGACGGCTGTAGATCGAGAAACCGGTGATGCACACGCCGATCGCAATGGGGTAGACAATGCCAGCCAGGCCATTGTCCGCCATCAAATCCAAACAGGCAAAGAGCATTGTAAAAGAGGTAAGCGCCACCGCTCCGTAGAGGAGACCCCATGGGAGCAGACGGCGGGTGAGCGGTTTGCGCTGGATCAAGGTGAAAACCAGCATCAACGCGGCGCTGGCCGTGTATGTCACCGGCAGGCGAAGGTTTGCCGCGTCTTCCCACTCGGGCCAGCGACTGGTGACTGTCATGCTGGTCTGACTCAGGCCAATGACAATCAGGGTGAGAAAGGCCATCAGCAACCAATGGCGGTCGGCAGCGGCGGATTTGGAGCAGCGTGCAAACTCGCCAGTTCCTTTGTGGCGGCGGCTTATCAGCGCCAGAGCCGCCAGCAGACAGAGCATACCCATATAGCCGACAGGAGCTACGGGATCACGCCAGATCAACACAGAGGCGACAAAAGGCACCACCATGGCGGATTGGCCAATGGCCCAGGTCAATCCCCGGTGGCCAAGGGACATAGTATGAATCATTAGCGACATGCCCCCGATGTTGGCAAAACCTGCCAGGGTCATCCAAAAGATGGTGGCGCCCAGTTTCGGCATCTGCCCGCTTAGCAACACCGACCAGTCTACCAGGGCTATCCAGCCCACCAGCGCCACAAACCCGCACCCCAGGCAATAGATAAGTTGCGCCGGTAGACGCCGAGCTGAGATCTGGCTGAACATCACGCCTACGCCAGCCCATAACAAGCCGACAATCAGGTTGAGTCCTAGCCCTTCCAACATGGTGCAATCCTCTTCAATAAAGCGTTTATTCTACCGGCGTTTTCTTGCCAATGTCAACTGCAGGAGCCATGTTCTCGGTTCAGCAGCTTCAGAAACAGACTGTCTTTGCAAAACTTTCTTTATCCTGATTGCCGGATGTGGCATAACGTTGGGGTTTGCGATGAGTGATAATGCTATCGATCTTTTTTTCTCAATCGGGTAAACCGATTTTGCCCCGCGCTAACAGCGCTCTGAACCGTTTCTGCTCGAAAAAGTGTGAGATATGCGGGGCTAGCCTACGGAGGGGGGACGGATGAAGTATTTACCTGGTATAATGGCTGTGTCTAGAAGGTTTCTAAAACCATCTCGTACGCGTCCTCACCTTCATGTCGGTCCGGTTCGCTCTGAATGTTTGAACGGCATTTCCACTGTTCGCGCAACAGTAGACGGATATGAATTCTGGTTCCGGTCGGCTGAAGCGGATCTCCAGCCGAACCTGTCGGCCATTGCCTCGCTCTTCCTTCTTCCCGCCTTGCGCGACCGTCGCTGCCTCGTTGTCAATGGAAACATGGATCCTGTACTGATTGATGGATTTCACTCCATCTCCAGGATCGCCCATCATTGGTGGTCTTGGGACTTTCCTCTTCAGATAAAATCCGGCCGGCCATTGTGTCGACCTTCGACAGCAGGCCAACGCGTCGGCCTTTTCTTCTCATGCGGAGCCGATTCCTTTTATTCCTTGTTTCAACGCCTGGACGACATCGACGATCTTATCCTCGTGCAGGGCTTCGACGTTGGTATCCACGAAAACCATCGGTTCGCGCGGCTTGAACAGCACGGGCGGGATGTGGCTGCCGCCCTCGGGAAAGGATTCATTTCGGTCAGCACTAATTTCCGCGCCCACCCGCTGTTGGCTTTCATGCAATGGGGCGAGGAGTATCACGGCTCCGGTTTTGCCGCCGTAGGCCATTTGCTCCAGAACAAGTTTGAGAAGCTCTTAGTTTCCGCCTCTTATCCCTGGGAATTTCCACAGCCTTGGGGTTCCACGGCCCGAATGGATCCGTTCTGGTCCGGTTCCAGTTTGAGGTTCGAACATGTTGGCGATGACCTCTGGCGGAGCGACAAACTTGCCTCAATTGCAAAGCATCCGGTTGTTCAACAGCATCTTGTAGTCTGTTGGGAAGGCAAAGGCCCGACGATGAATTGCTGCGGTTGTGAGAAGTGTCTAAGAACTATGGTGACGCTCATGGCTCATGGCGCATTGGAGAATGCGCACACATTTAAAGACAAGGCCCGAATCATTGAACGTCTCGACGCTCTGCCGCTGCTTACTAAAGAGACTCCTGTCTATGAACGTCTGCTGCGTTTTCCTTTGCCTGATGATGTTGCAGCGGCGGTGCGCCGCCTGGTGGAACGATCGCATCCGGCCAACGAGCTGGCTTCAGAAATCGGCTGGAATAAAAAGACGCTTAAAAGCCGTATTTCCTCAAGCCATGCGCAAACGCGCTATGCGGGAGGTTCGCCTGACGATTGTGAAACAGCCGCGTATGCGGAGGCTATCCGGGATTTGCCGCGTGAGGCTCCAATTGTTGTTCTTGGCATGACCCCCGAGCTGAGACGGGTGGCAACGTCAATATCCGACAGGGTCATTGTCGTTGATCACAACCCTCATGCCATCGCCCTGTATCGTGACTGGTTGACGCCTGAGGAACGTTCCCGGGAGACTATTATTCAAGGTGACTGGCGTGAGCTGGCATCCTTGTTGCCACCTGGCATGCCTGCGCCATCGGCGGCGCTTGGAGACGGCATATTTGGAAACATCCCGGGCCTGAGCGCGCACAGGGTTTTGTTGAAAAAAATAGCGCAATGCGCACCACATGTTAGGCTGGTTGTTCGAAAAGCGCTGGCGGCTGCAAGAGGCGATGGATTTGAACGGGGTATGGCCGGCCTGATCAAGGATTTCCGGGCGGGCCGAATTGATGAAGCCGAATTCGGATTCTGTGCGCGGCTCGCCGGCTTTCTTGATAAGCACTATCAGCCATCCGACTTCAGGCTCTGTAATTACGACATATTCGAAGAATGCGCCGCGCTGCATGCGTCAGGCCGACTTACGGATAAGGAATACGAGTGCATCCTCCGCTATCGTTTCAAATGCGACAATTGTCTGCTCACCCGCGAAGCCTGGGAATCTCTCTTGTGCGAATTGGGTTGGTCTTTCACACGCGTTGATTTGAAAGGCAAACGCTGGTATCGTATTTATCCATTGTACATTGCAGAAGCCGGGAATATGTCGCCTTCTAACCTGGATGATTCACGCTCCCGCTTATGATAATTAATTTTGCGGGTCAAAAAACGCTTCTAAGGCATGTTTTGTGATATTATATTGGGCTTGAGTTGCCGAAGATTATGGAGATATTCGATTCCGTTGAAAAACACAGATGGTGGGACGTCTGCCCTATTTGTATTTCTTAATCCTAATCGTAATCGACTTTCAGCCCAAAATCGATTACGATTACGAGCAAGATTATGATTACGAACTGGGGTAGGACAGCTGCCCTACATCCATTTTAAAAACAGGGGTTTTTAGACGGAATCGATATTCTGGGTTTGACCTCAATTAAGCCAGTGTATACTGAAAATCTATAGATAGACATGCGGTTTCTAAAATTAAAAAGTCGCTTTGCCTGTAAAGTATCTGCCGTCATACCGTGTCGAAATGCAGCTGCATATTTGCCTGCCTGTCTCGACAGTCTGCTCGAACAGGCGCCGGGTTACTGCCCTGCTGAAATTCTGGTTGTTGATGATGGGTCGACGGATGACACTGCCCGTGTTGTATCGAAGTACAGGCGCCGGGATCGTCGTATAAAGCAGTGGCGAGTTGAAGTTCAAAATGCAAATCGCGCGCGATTGTTTGGTGTGTCTATGAGCAAAGGGTCGTATATACTGTTGCTCGACGCAGATAACTGGCTTGAACCTGACTTTGTCCGCTTGATGTTTCAGGGCATAGAAACACCGGATAAAGATAATAAATTGCCAGCTTTCGCTTATGGCGACAGAATTATCCATTATGAATCTGATTGGCATCCTTGTCGCGACGCTGCGGATAATGACATTGAACGTGTTTCGCCGGGCCCATTTGATCCTGAGCGCCTAAAGCGCAACAATTATATTGATATGTGTTCACTGATTCGCAGAGAAGCCGTTGTTCTGGATCCGAGTCTACATTATTTTCAGGACTGGGATCTCTGGCTAAGGCTGGCGGAGCAAAATCAGTATGGTAGATATATCAAAGATGCAGTTTTTCATTACCGGGTTCATGAAAACAACATGACGCGTGAGCGATTGCAGAAAGATGATGAATCAAGCGCCGCCAAAATAATCCGGCGTTATGGTCTCCATTCATCTGTTAAATGCCAACGGAAAGAAAGCGATCTTTTGTTGGCGAGCGTGGTGGTTATTGCGCGTTCTCAGGAAGAAGTTGATAAGACCATCCAAATTCTTAAGAAGCAGACTTATCCTAAAAAAGAATTTTGCACATCGACTGCACCCGGATTTGCCGCTGCCTACCAGGAGGCTATGGATAAGGTTTCCGGCGATATCGTTGTGTTTACTGAAACAGATTGCGTGCCACTTAACGAAAATTGGTTGGCTGATTTAGTCGCTTCGGTGAAGCCTGATACCATTGTGCACGGTCTAACAATAACTGATACAACGCCGAACATGTCCAACCTTGCATTGCCCGCTGCTGTCGCAAAAAAATTTCCTAGAAATACTGATTACGCTGCAGCGGAAGATACAGAATGGATACTTAGGATGCAGGCTGCTGGAATCAAATACGAGCAGTTATCAGGCCCTGTAGTTTATCATTTGCGGCCTTTTGTAAGGACATCTCTGGTGGAGAGAGCCTATCAATATGGACGCGATTGGGTTCGCCTGAGTCGCAAGTACGGTTATATAGATGTCAAAGATCTTGAGCTGCGCGCAAGCACAGAACGAGATGTTGCGATTCAAACGCTCAAAGGAATCCAAGATCAAATTTCAGTAGATTCCAGAAGCGCACAATCTTGCAGGACATAGCCCGCATATCTCACAAAATTCCTGCTGCGAGCGCGGATAGCGCTACTGCGACGGC
>CAZIXB010000114.1:0-5208 GCA_964543205.1 uncultured Victivallales bacterium | reverse complement strand
CAGTGGCGCTATCCGCGCTCGCAACAGGAATTCTGTGAGATATGCGGGTTAAACCCAAGATTATTCAGCCTTTTTTGAATCTCCGGCTGGACGCCGGAGGCATCGACTTCGGTCCACCGAAACTCCCGCCGCGTCCTGTAGTTTTTCCGTAGCGCGCGGAAGTGATCGGCCCTGCGTTGACCTGAGGGCCCATTTCTAAGCGCATGGTCATCGGCAGTTATATCGTAAACAGCCTTGACCGCCTTCCATAGCATTTTCCAGACTGAATCACCGGCCCCGCCAAGAATTACCTGGCTGGTTTCAGGCGGAGGCAGAAGAGAATTTGTCTCGTATTGCGGTTCAACACCGAGAAAGCGGCATGCTTCCCTGTACACCATCACTGTGCCCTCCACCTTGCCTTCAAGGGAGTGCCCCGCTATGTGCGGAGTTCCTATATCAACCCGGTCAAGAAGACTGGTGTCGTATAACGGTTCGTTTTCCCATGTGTCTATGATGCACCGGCTGATCCTGCCCGAATCCATGGCGCCGATCAAATCTGCGCTATTCATGATGCCGCCCCTGGCGGCATTTGCAAATAATGCGCCCTGCTTCATTTTTGAAAAAAAAGATTTGTCCGCCATCTGCATGGTTGGATATCTGCCCGACCTGGTGAAGGGCACGTGCATGGTTACTATATCTGATTCCGACAACAGTACATCAAGCGACACAAATTCGGATCCGAGGCTGTGTTCCTTTTCGGCTCTCGGGGGGTCATTGCATAGAATGTTCAGCCCAAGCGCTCTAGCTTTTTTGCAGACCCGGTTGCCAACATTGCCGACCCCGATGATGCCTATAGTTTTGCCTGCCGGTTCATAGTCCTTTTCTGCCGCAAGAAAAAGAAGGGCGGAAACAAGGTACTCTGATACGCTGTTTGCGTTGCATCCGGGGGAATAACACCACCTTATTCCAGATTTTTCCAGGTAATCGATATCCATGTGGTCGGTTCCGATTGTTGCCGTTCCCACAAATTTTACGCGGCTGCCTTCCAGCAGGCTCCCATCTATGCGTGTGGTTGACCTGACCGCAAGAATGTCAGTGTCCCTTATATCAGAGGGGGTGATTGCCGGACCGTCTATGAGCCGGACATTTCCAAGAGAACTGAATACTTCCTTTGCGAATGGCATTGCCGCCGCGCAAGTGATGTTGAGGTCTCTGTTTCCTGTATGTTTCATGACTCAGATTCGCTCAAGCGTTTTTTCGCGTCTTCATTAAACCACTCATGGGCTTCCTGAAGGATGCCCGGAACACGGTCAGCAAAAGGGTAGTTCGCAATCGATTTTTGCAACATGTCCCAGTCAATGCGGCTGACTTTACAGCCGGGAACCCAATGGCCGCTGTTGCCCAGAAGGTTGTAGCGCGACCTGGCGTAATCCACCATGTCGAAGGTTTTTGCCAGATTGTAAAGGCGAAGGATCATATAAAGCGGAAAAGGCTCCGGCGCGTTTACGGTATGCGGCAGACCCTTTTCCCATTCCCCCGCCCAGTCCTCGCCCATAACAGAGGCAAATTCGGAGCGCAGCCTCTGATCAACAATATTAACCGCATTGCGGCCTTGTTCCAAAAGTGAAATTACATTCAAGTGTTCCTGAAAATCACCGGGCCGCTTTGCTCCTGTGCTTATGGTATGCACCCCTTGCTCCGTAAGACAGAACAGGTCGTTGAATTGCATTGGCGAATAAGGTTTGCACATATCTAAAAGCTTTGCCGAAGGTTCGTAGAGGCGGCCGCCCTTGTCCGAAGGGCTGATGATAAAGACACCCATGTCGCGCTCTTCAGCTTTACGGATAGCCGGAGAGTTCCACTGGTCAAAGTAATACCAGTGCAAATTCACAAAACTGAACTCGTCGGTTTCGATTGCAGGTATGATTACATCAGAGGCAGCGTGCGTGGAAAAACCCACATGTCCGATCTTCCCCTGTTCCTGAAGTTTTCTACAGGCGCTTAAAGAGCCTTCATTAATTGTCTTGTCCAGCAATTCAAGGGTATTGATGCCGTGAATTGCCAGCAAGTCTATGTGCTCAAGTTTCAGATTTGAAGACGATGTATTGAAGGCTTCAAGGAATTCCTTTTCGGAATTTTTCGGACCTATCTTGGTCTGGACAATAAATCTGTCGCGCGGAAGTCTGGGGAGAATACGGCCAAGCTGGTACTCGCTGGAACCATAACCCCGGGCGGTTTCAATATGGTTGACCTCTGAATCAAGCGCCTGGTTTACGATAGCCTCGAGATTCTTCTGATTTTCCCGGTCCAGGTCGGACGGCTCTATGTCTTTCCAGGACTGCTGAAAACGCATGCATCCGAAACTGATAACCGGCATTTGTATTCCTGTTCTGCCAAATCTGCGATATATCACTGGTTTTCCCCCTGTTCTATTGATAATCAAATCGTTTTTGGGTCTTCCGCCGAATCTGTGGGTAAATTTGTTTTCTTAATGGTTCCTGAACCGACAATCCTCCTGCATCGGTGAAAGCGAGTCGATTAAGGGTATCCGAGTAACGGTTTCGACTAAGTGTACGGATTCAGACACTTAACCGCACACTTAACCGCCACCCTTCGCCGGATACCCTTACCCGACTCGCTTAACCGCTCTCTGCTCCCCGCATTATTTCGTTACTGAATACTGCTATTCGTCTTTCGCTGGAATTTAACAAATTTTTCTTTGCCCCACCCCACATTCTTCGCGCGGATACCATTTTCAACCCACAGATTGTGCAGATGATTCTCGTTTTTTCACTGACTCATAAAGCCTGTATTGCAACCGGTATGCGCACCATGTGGCAGGTCCCCGCTTGCATTCAATGCCATATATAATGTTATCATATAAACATGGACAAGGAATTCATTCACGAAAAAACTTTTGAAGAAATCGAGGAATTGTGCGTCGATTCCGGCCAACCCGGATACAGAGCCGGGCAGATATGGCGGCGGCTTTATTTGAAAAACGCGTCAAGCTGGGATCAGTTTACTACCCTCCCACAGGCTTTTCGCGAAAAACTGGCTCATCGTTTTGCCCTGAAGCCAGTTTGGATAGAAAAGGCGCAGGGAAAGCCTGACAGCGCACGAAAAATGCTGGTCGGTCTGCGCGACGGCAATAAGGTGGAAACGGTTCTTATCCCCGGTAAAAATACCGGCGACACGGCAAAAGGGAAAGTTTCCCGCAGAACGGTATGTGTATCCACCCAGGTAGGCTGCCGTTTTAATTGCGCGTTCTGCGCAAGCGGAAAAAGTGGATTCGCACGCAATCTCAACAGCGCGGAAATATTGGGCCAGGCTCTTGCGGCAAAAGACGACTGCGGCCAAAGACCTACTAACGTGGTGTTTATGGGAATGGGCGAACCCCTGGACAATTATGACAATACCCTTCGCGCAATTCGCATCATGAATGATCATCGCGGCTTGAATATCGGCGCAAGAAAAATAACTGTAAGCACCTGCGGACTGGCCCCCGGCATTGAGCGGCTTTCGAATGAAGGCCTCCAGGTTGAACTTTCCGTGTCGCTTCACGCGGCTTCAAACCGGAAAAGAGACAAGATCATGCCTGTTAATCGGCGTTATCCTATTCACGAACTGATCGGGGCATGCCGTTGTTATACCGAAAAGACCGGAAGAATAGTTACTTTTGAATATACCCTTATTCGCGAATTCAACGCATCCGCTGCCGATGCCCTGCAACTTGGAGACCTGCTTTCTTCGTTTCCCTGTAGAGTCAACCTGATACCGCTCAGCCCTGTGGAAGAATACTGCGGCGAGGCTCCGAACCGTAAGAACGCCGATGAGTTTGCTTACGCCTTGAACCGCAGAGGGATAAACTGCACACTCAGAAATTCGATGGGCAAAGATATTGAAGCTGCTTGCGGACAGCTAAGAGCACACAACCTTTGACGCATCCCCGGAACAGGCTGGAATATCTGGAACGAACCCGTACTCTACATTGCAGCGGACTGAAGCCCTGCAGCAGGCGAAGGCCAAACAGATGGATATGCGCTGTAGTAGGACATTTCTGATACCTGCACAAAGATCAACACCATAAAAGCAAGCAATGCCAGCATTGCTAATGTCACATCAAGCCCGTAGTTGTGTCCCTTAATTTCAGGCTGAATTGCCGCCGTAGGCTCGGCCTGTGTTTGCGGCGGTTGTTCTTCCGCCGGCTTTCCGGCTGACGAAGATGAGGCTCTTACGGTTTTTATGGTTCCCGCAGGTCGCTTGGTGCGTATAGTCTTAACGCCTGTCTTTTTCTTCTTAATTGTTACTGGCATACCTTACCTCCACAGATCTAAATATAGACTGGTCTATTCCACAAGGCAAGTAAAGAATTCTTGTTTTTTTAAAGAGGAGTAAATTAACAAAGCAACCAGCCCCCAGCATCCAGCATCTAGAATCCAGCAACCAGCATCCAGCATCCAGCATCCAGCAACCAGCATCCAGCATCCAGAACAATGGTTGACTTTTAAAAATGTAAGGATTAGTATCCTGCTTCGTTTGCCACATGATGCACCCGTGGTGAAATAGGCAGACACGCAAGGTTCAGGACCTTGTGGCCGATGAGGCCGTGTGGGTTCGAGTCCCTCCGGGTGCATTCAAAGCATTAAGGCGCATATCTGAAAAGATTTCGTAGCTGCCTGCACGAAAAGAGGCTCCAAAACATACAGTAGCAATGCCGCATGTTTTATGATCCGTACTCAGTACACATACTCGTACACCCCTATCCCGCATATCTCTTCCGTCTGACCGGATACATTTAATGTCCCTCTCCGTTCAAAAGCTTCCATCAGCAGACCGGGTAAGCAGGTCGGGTAAGTGTAAGAGCAGGTGCACGAGTACGCGTTTCTCCGGTTTTGCCGGTCTTTTCGCCTTCCGACTTAAAGGCCATTACGCGCTATAATTTCCATGGTTGCCCGACTAGGATTCGAACCTAGACAAACAGTTCCAGAGACTGTTGTGCTACCATTACACCATCGGGCAATTTCAAGAGTCGGAAAGATTATCAGATTAAAAAAAAAGTTGCAAGAGGGTGTTTTGGGGCTGGATTCTAGATGCTGGATGCTGGTTGCTGGATGCTGGGGGCTGGATAGTACGCATATCTCACGGAATTTCGTAGCGAGAGCGTAAAGAGCGCTGCTGCGGGGGTGCAAAGTGATAAACGGCCGGAGCAGCGAGCTTTATGGCAGA
>CAZIXB010000113.1:0-5226 GCA_964543205.1 uncultured Victivallales bacterium | reverse complement strand
CGTATGACGAAATTGCCGCGACTGAAGGAAAACTTGGCGCGATGAGCAAGGACGGTTTAATGAACGTGCTGTTCCCTCAGCCCTGACCCCGGCCGTCAGCGCCTGAATTGCGCTTCCCGCTTACCCCGGATATCTCACTGAATTTCGTAGCGAGAGTGTGGAGAGCTCTGCTGCGGGGGCGCAAATTGATAAAACGCCGGAGCAGTCGTATAGACATACTGCAATCTGGCGTTTTGCCAATTCGTGCCGTCGCAGTGGCGCTATCCGCGCTCGCAGCAGGAATTCTGTGAGATATGCGGGTTACTCCTGTTCTACATTCCCGGAGTCAAGCTTGTACACAACGTCGCAACGGGAGGCAATTTTCTTGTCATGGGTCACAATAACCAGAATGCGTCCTTTCTCTGCTGCAATTGAAAATACGTAATCAAGAACATCTTTGCCTGTAACCGGATCCAGGTTGCCGGTCGGCTCGTCAGCCATGATAACCCTGGGATCATTTACCAGGGCTCGCGCTAAAGCCACCCTCTGCTGCTCCCCTCCGGAAAGTTCCTGCGGCAAATGCAGCCTTCTTTCAGATAAACCAACCGCATCAAGAAGTTTAACCGCGAGTCTCTTCAACTCGAGCCTTGAAAAACCTTTCCTGGCCATTCCGGGGAGCATCACATTCTCAAGTACATCCATTTCAGGAAGCAGATGATAAGACTGAAAAACAAACCCTATAGCGTCGCACCGGATCCTGCTCCTCTGCCTGTTGCTTAAGCTGTAAATGTCTTTCCCGTCAATAATCACTTTTCCTGCATCCGGGCAGTCAAGCCCCCCAAGAACATGCAGCAAGGTGCTTTTACCGGCGCCGCTCCGCCCTATGACAGCAACCGAACTTCCGGACTGGACTTCCAAATTCACTCCCTTGAGCACATCCACTTCATGCTTGCCCCTCAGGTATTTTTTGAAAATATTTTCAGCCTTAATCATAAAACTAAAACCACCCTACCCCTCTCCTCATGTTCAACGCCCCTGCCCTCCACCTCTCACGCCCCGGCGCCCCAATGACGTCCCGAGCGCGCCAGCGCCTCGGGACAAATGACGCGCCGCCAGGCGCCAATGACCGACAACTCTTCTCACTTCACTCTTTTCTCAACGCTTCAACCGGATCCATCTTCGCCGCCCGCCAGGCAGGCAACAGGCTGGCCAGCGTGCAGAAAACCATTACCGAAAGCCCGATCTGCGCCACTTCGCCAGGCCTGGTCTCGGACGGAATTTCACTTAGCCCATATATAGACTTGGGGAAAATATCCACATCAAAAACCGTAAGCGCGCTTACTATCCCTTCCAGGTTATGAAGCACCAGCAGCCCAGCCCCGGTCCCGGCAATAATGCCCACAAGGCACTGAATCCATCCGTGCCACACAAAGGCTGCCATAATCTGCCATGAAGAAAAACCCAGCGCCTTCAAAAGCCCGATTTCGTTTGTTTTCTGCACCGTTATCACGATCAACGTGTTTGTCACACAGAAAATAGCCACTATAGTAATGAACACAAGAAGCACAAACATTAAGGTCTTTTCATGGCTCAAGGCCTTGAACATAAGTTCGTCCACCTCTTTCCATGTTCGCACAATAAATGATGTCGGCAACACATCGCTCACCGCGGCGGAATACTTCTCAAAAAGAAAGGGATTATCAGTCAATACATAGATTTTCTCAGCCCCCCCCTCCAGGCCGGTCAGATCCCTGGCTACGCTTAAAGAGGTTATCAGGAACCCGGAATCAAAATCTCTCATGCCCATGTCAAAAATCCCGCTTATCACAATCTCTTCGGGCAGGTACAGCTCATCCCTGTTCATTACGTTCTGGGGAGAATGAACAAGCACAGTTTCGCCTACATTCAATCCCATCATACCCGCAAGATCTCGCCCTATCACGGCATTCTTTCCACTTACATCAAAGCGTCCGTCAATAAGAAATTCAGGAATCCTTGTCACGGAGGAAGCAAGCTCGCCGTCAAGCCCGAGAATCACGGGCGCAGCAGCGCGACCATCGTGCTGGATCAGGCTCAAAGTCTCAATAGCCGGCGATATTCCGGTTACCCCGTCAACATCGCTGATCCGCCCGTTAAGCCCTGCGTCACTGGGAATCACTCCGAAAGGATTCTCAATAGTCAAATGCGGCTTGAATGAAAGAATTTTCTCCCGCCACATCTGGTCGAAACCGGTCATCACTGATAGCACAATGACAAGAATCGCAACCCCTAACAGAACCCCTAGAACTGAAATAAGAGTCACCACCGAAACAAAAGAGCGCTTCGGTCTCAAATACTTAAGCGCTAAAAATAATGAAAACGGCATTCAAATCTCCCACACATACGCGCAGACCTCTTTATAACTATGACCCTGTTCCCCTTCAAGCCTCCCTCGGCCTCAACTGGGGAAACAGAATTACGTCCCTTATAGACTGCAAGCCGGACAACACCATCATAAGCCGGTCTATCCCGATTCCTGTGCCTCCGCAGGGCGGCATGCCATGCTCAAGCGCAGTCAGAAAATCTTCATCCAGCTCGCCCGTTTCCCGCCCGGCAAGCTGAGCATTAAATCTCTTCCTCTGTTCAACAGGATCTGTAAGCTCAGTATAACCTGGAGCTATTTCGTTGCCTCCAATCTCAAGTTCGAATACATCCACCAGGCTTTCATCATCAGGACAGCGCCTGGCCAGCGGAACCAGTTTTGCAGGCAAACGGGTTACAAATGTGGGCTGAATCAACGTCGGCTCCACAAGCTTCTCATATACCTCGTTAGAAATATCGACAAGATCCCATTCAGGCTCAACAGCCAGACCCATTTCTTCTTGAGCTCTCTTTGCTGCAGTATCCCTGTCGAGATCAAACCAGTCATCCCCGGCCTTTTCCCTGACAATCCGGTGATAAGTAACCTCCCGCCATTCTCCGGACAGGTCAATCTCATGATCTTCGTCTCCCACCCGTAAAGTTCCGAAAACCATGCTTGCAACATGGCAAATCAGCTCGCGCACAAGCTTCTTCATTCCCTCCACGTCGGTGTAAGCCTCGTAAATCTCAAGCATACTGAATTCCGGGTTGTGAGTGCGGGATATTCCTTCATTACGGAAATTACGGTTTAGCTCAAAAACCTTGTCAAACCCGCCCACTATAAGCCTCTTTAAATACAACTCTGGCGCCACGCGCAAAAACATATCTGTGTTAAGCGCATTATAATGGGTAACAAAAGGCCTGGCTGTCGCTCCTCCTGGACGAAGCTGCATCATCGGTGTCTCTACCTCGCAGAACCCGCGGTCTATCAGAAAACTGCGGATTGCCATGATTGCCTGGCTTCTCTTACGAAAGAAATTAAGAGTGTCCTGGTTCGTTGCCAGGTCAAGATACCTCTGCCGATACCTGGCATCTACATCCTTTAACCCATGCCATTTTTCAGGAAGCGGCAGCAAAGCCTTCGTCAGAAGCCGCCAGGAAGTAACCTTGAGTGTCTGCTCGCCGGTCCGGGTAACAAAAAGCGTCCCGGATACGCCAACTATGTCGCCAAGATCAAGCATCTTAAAAGCATTGAAAGCATCTTCGCCCATTGCATTCTTCTGCGCATATATCTGAAAACGTGCAGTTCCATCATGTATGTCGGCAAAAATACTCTTTCCCATTTTCCTTATCGTCTTAAGCCGGCCGGCGCAGGAAACTTCAGCGTCTTCCTCGAACTCAGCCCGAACCTTCGCAATGGATTCGGACCGTTCAAAATTACGCGCATATCCGGCGTATCCTGCTGCTTCAAGGCGCCTCAGATTCTCCAGCCGCTGCTTTCTGTATTCGTTATCGCTTTCCATTCTTTTCCTCTTATATATCGCGTTTCCGCCGGAATTATGCCGTGGTTACAGAGCTGACCAGCGTTGTTTCTGATTCTTATCAAAGCCCTGACACTAGCTTTATTGCCAGGGATTATCAAGCCTATCCCTCTGCGAGTCAAAGAAATCTTCCGCAAACCCCCAGCATCCAGTATCCAGTATCCAGCATCCAGCATCCAGCAACCAGCATCCAGCAACCAGCAACCATCTTTTACCTCTTGCGCTTCATGTGCCATACAGTTTAGAATTCGACCATACGTTAACCAAACCAGACAGGAGAAACAAATGCATCAACTTTTAACAACCCTTCTTGCTGCAACCACACTTTTCTCAACTTTCTCCGCGGAAGCCGCAGAAGATGAGGCCTCTAAAACAAAAGGGGGGCTCAGATACACAGTTACAGTTCAAAAGTTCAAAAACGAAGCCGGATGGCGCGGGCAATGGGATCTTGGCAATGGCTTCACAACTATTATGACCGACATACTCAACAACACCGGCCAATTCACGGTTCTCGCGGATCCCGAAATGCGAGCGGCCGCAATGAAAGAGCAGGATCTTGGCAGATCGGGACGAGTCAAACAGGGCAAGAAAACACCTAAAACCGGCGAAATGACCCCTGCCCAACTCATGGTGCGCGGATCCATCACCCACGTTGAACAAACTTCCGGCGGAAAAGGCGGCATAGGCTTCAAAGGCATCCGTATAGGCGGCTCGAAAGCAAGCGCGGAAGTCAATATCACTATCTACCTTATGGATACCACCACCGGCCAGGTTGTAGCCTCCAAAAAAGTGGTCGGGAAGTCAGGCAAAAAAGGACTCTCACTGGGATACAGCGGATCAAAACTCGGCGGCCTTACCGGCAACCTGGAAGGGTTCAAAAAAGACAATCTCGGCCAGGCCTGCGAGCACGCAGCGGCACAAGCAACAGAATTCCTTGTCAAACAACTCGACGATGTTGCATGGGAAGGCACCATCGCCCTTGTTAACGACAACCTTATCGTAATAAACCGCGGAACGCGCGAAGGTGTAGAAAAAGGCAATAGATTCAAGGTTGGCAAAGTAAAAGAGATCCGCGACCCGGACACCGGCGAACTTCTTGACACAATGATAACCACCACGGCCGAGCTCGAAATTATCAACGTTAAAGACAAAGTAAGCTACGCCAAACCGCTTTCCGGAGCTGATAAAATCGAAAAGGGTATGACCGTCATGCCGCTTTCCAACTGAGCAAGATGGCAATATTCCGCTCGAATATAGTGCTTACGGGAATGCCCGGTTCCGGCAAAAGCACCGTCGGTGTACTCCTGGCAAAAAGTGCATCCATGGATTTCGTTGATACGGACGTCCTTATTCAAACCCGGCAGAA
>CAZIXB010000112.1:0-5241 GCA_964543205.1 uncultured Victivallales bacterium | reverse complement strand
TACTCCCCTGCCGGACAGAGAACCGTGCCGCCGCCTTTTGCGCAACAATGATCAACAGCCTTTTGGATAGCCTGAGTATCCTTGCTTTTCCCGTCTCCGCGGGCGCCGAAATCCCTTATATTAACGTTAAACGAATTCACTCCCCCCCCTTTTTTTCAAGACCGTATTGCTGCTCTCAATGCTGTAAAACAATAATGTTTACAGATTAACTGTCCAGCAGGAATACAACATTATGCTGTATCCACAAGCGGCAAATATAAAGACACGCTCTATCTCAAATTTCCCAATACACCCGCGCACACACAACCTCTCACGGAGTTCGCCAGTGTCTCGGCGACACTATCCCGCATATCTCACAAAATTCCTGCTGCGAGCGCGGATAACCCCACTGTGACGGCACGAATTGACAAAACGCCAGATTGCAGTATGTCTATACGGCTGCTCCGACGTTTTACCAATTCGCGCCCTCGCAGCAGCGCTCTCCACGCTCTCACTACGAAATTCTGTGAGATATGCGGGCTATATCCTTTACCGCGCTTTGCAATTGACTTGGCACATCCCCTGCTTATAATTTTCGTTCATGATATCGCAAAACCTTAAAGTTGCCTCACATGATCGACTGGCACAGAAATGCAAATTCCTGCCAGGTCTCACAATCATTCTAGTGACTTTAGAAACATCATGAGTAATGTGCGTGTATGCATTCTGGTCCATGGCGCTCCGAACTACTACGCAGCGGCAGAACAATCTGTTCGCTCAGCGCTGAAGAACAGCAGTTTTGATCTCTTCCTGGCAAGCGGTTCGGACTACAAGTTTTCGTTTAAAAAAAACAGGCGCCTGGTTGTTGATGTCATAGATACCGCATGGGCTTCAGAACAGTGCGCAAACGCATTTCTCCTGAAATTCCATGCGTTGCAACGATGTCTGGATGGGGCGGACCATGAGCTCATAATGCTTATGGATGCCGATGCAGCGTTCGCAAGAAAGGTTATAGCCGCTGATATCTATCGGGATCTTGGCGATGCCCCTCTTGGAATGGTTGAGCAAACGCGCATAATTGGCTCGAATATGGGCCGCGATGATTTTATGAAACATTACTGTAAGCATGTCCTGCCAGTTCTAGATCCGGAACAACAGCAACCATACCCGGCGAGTTTTAAATATTTCAACAGCGGCATTGTGTTTATCAGACCCGATGAGCTTGAAAAGTTTCTTGCATGGGCGATGCCAACGACAAAAGACCGTGAACACCAGGTAGGAGAACACATGGTTACAGACCAGGACTACTTTCAATTCTGGGCCAATTCTCTGCATCCTGGACGCTGCCGCGCGATGCCATGGCGCTGGAATCATTGTGAATACTGGGATGACCGTTTTCCGCGGAAGTCCGCAAAAATTGTCCATTTCAGCAACTTCTGCAAGGGTCCTGCGGACAGCACGCCGGAACGTATGGCTAGGATTACCGACCCGCTGTATGGTTTTCGCCAACGAGCCTCAGGCCTGATAAACTATGCGAAGTGTGCGCTATGTCGGTCTCTATAGTCATAGTCACATACGAGTCATCCGGAGCGCTCGACCGCTGCCTGAGCGCGGCGAACCGCTTGGATCCTGCAGAGGTGGTAATCGTCGACAACGGTTCCCGCGACAATACCGTTGCTGTTGCTAAAGCATACGGGGCGCATATTATCGAACAGCATGAAAACACAGGCTTCGGGTCAGCAGCCAATGTTGGCGCGGCCAGGTCTGCTGGCGATATTCTATGCTTACTGAATCCCGATTGCATACTAACCGAAGAGGCCATGACACAGGCCAGTTCCCTTCTGGGGCAGCATCCGGATATCTGCGCAGTTCCTTCTTTTGTATATGAAAACGGAATACGCCAGGAAGGGCGGCAACCCGGCTATACATGGCGGAAGCTTTTGTCCGACATCATGGAGACCAACGGTTTGTCCGGACGCTTTAACGAAAGCATTAAGATCCATCGTTGCTATCATAATCGAAGCTGGTATTGGCCGCTCGGAACATGCTTGTTTATTGGCAGGAAGTGTTTTGAAGAGACCGGAGGATTCAACCCGGCATATTTTATGTACATGGAAGATGTAGAGTTCGGCTTGTCATTGAAACATACGGGAGGACAGGTTGTTTCGCTGCCCGTATGCATCGAGCACGCAGCACAGAAAGGTTCAAACGTTTCGAGGGAACACAGGAACCGGCTTCTGAATGAAGGACGATTGATTTATGCGCGTCGGCATTACGGGTATCCGTTTTATCTTTTACTGAATGTTGTTATATCAATGGGCAGCCGGTTTCAAAACCAAAGAAGGTGACAGTGTGAATTACTATTTTATACCTGGAACGGGAATATACGGAGGCATAAAGATGGCTTATCAGTTTGCGTTCAGCCTGAATGCGCTGGAAGTCCCATGCGTGGTGGCTACGCCCGACGGGAAGGCCCCGGACTGGTTTAGCTCTTCTGTAACAACAGTGTCACAAGAAGAGATTGTCGGCCGCTTGACGAAAAAGGACAACCTCATATTCTCCCTGCCTCATGATTACGAAAGGATACGCGGCATCCAGGCCAAGCTCGTTTATCACTGCGTGGGGACCGATCCATTAATTGATCCGATACTTCAAAACAGGCGAGTGACGATCCTCACCGCCTGGCCCCAGGCATATCGATACGCAGAAGAACGAGGACGGAATGACAGTATTGATGTGCATGCCGCAGTTTCGAGTTGTTTCTTCTATGACGGTTCTGTAAAAATGGAAAACACTGTGGCTTATATGCCGAGAAGGGGTTTGGAGCTTGCACAGCAGTGTCGGCAGGGCCTGTCAAATCTTCAGTTTTGCGCAATTGAAGGATGCAAGGAAGAGAATACGGCGCATATTATGAAGTCATGCGAATTCTACCTTGCAACGGCGGAGGGCGAATGGTTCGGGTTGCCTGCCCTGGAAGCCATGGCGGCAGGATGCGTGGTTGTAAGCGTCCCGGTGGTGGGTGGAATGGATTATCTCAGTCATAAAAGTAATGCGCGCGTTGTCGAGCCACGCCGGCTGAAACAGGCGCTGTCGGATATGTCCCGGCGGGAAAATCACAGGCTGCGCAGCAAGTTCAGGGACCGCGCATTGGCGACAGCATCCGAATTTCGCATAAACAGGCACATTAAACGAATCAAGGAACAGCTCAACGGGCCGTTAAGCTTTATGAAAAAATGAAAACTAATGCGTCTATTACGGTAATCGTCTTGTCTCGCGGCCTTGATGCGCTGCTGCGCATTTGCCTGCAACTCGCGGCAGCAGCGCTGGACTCCGCATGTAGCGATAAAGGGAAGACCAATCTGGTTGTGGTGGACAACGCGTCAGCCGTTCCTTACGATGATGATATCAGAGCGCTTGCCAGGGTTATACGGTTTGACACGCATCACTCGTTTGCTTCGGCCTGCAACCGGGCTTCGTCGGCGGTGCCTGCATCCTATTATCTGCTGCTGAATAACGATGTTCTGCTGCATCCGCAAGCAATTCGGCATATGAAGAACGTATTGGATGAGCATCCGCAGTCAGCGGTGTGCGGCGCAAGGCTTGTCTATCCGGATTCGACAATTCAACATCACGGGGTGGTCTTCGGGGCCGGCAGCAGGGGGCCCTATCATCGCAACGTTAGAAAGCCTTCGGCCATAATCGCCCGGACAACCGATTCATTGCAGGCTGTGACCGGCGCATGCATGCTAGTCAGGGCATCAGCATTGAGCGAGGCGGGTGGGCTCGACGAATCTTACAAATTCGGCATGGAAGACATCGATCTCTGTCTGCGTTTGAGGCAGGCTGGCTGGTTTGTCTTCTGTTGCCAGCAGGTGGATTCGCTGCATTTCGAATCAATGACGCCAGGCCGCAATGAGCTGGACATTCCTTCACGCAAATGTTTCATGGAACGATGGAAAAACAAATACACAATCGACGGATAAAACGATTATGAAACTCACTGTCATCGTACATACCTACAATTCAGCACAAACTCTGGAACGACTGCTGGAATCCTTGAAATGGGTCGATGAAATTATTGTGGTAGACATGCACAGCCAAGACCGCACCACTTCGATTGCCGAAAGGTTCGGCGCACGGATTCTGTTCACTGAAAAGGTTCAGAGTGTTGACTCGATCCGAAACAACTTTCTCGAAGAAGCCGCACACTCATGGATATTGGTCATGGACTCGGATGAGTACCTGGCTGATGATGCCGCCGATCAAATCACAAAGCTCATCGGCGAGAATGGAAACGACTACGACGCATTTGCATTTCCACGCCACAACAGAATCGGCGATGCTTTTGTGCGCGGGTCCGGATGGTATCCTGATTACCAGACAAGGTTGTTTCGCAAAGGAACAGTTCGCTGGGCGGACGGGTTTCATAAAGCCCCGGAAGTGGTGTCCGGCCCGGCGCGCCTTTGTGTCTTAGAACCGCCGGATTGCATACATATTCACCACCAGAACTATAGTAATCTGCGGCATTTCATTCAGAAGCAGCTCGATTACAGTCTCCATGACACATATCCCAATAACCCCGAGGAATTCAGCTATCGCGAGTATGTTGGACGCGCCCACGTTGAGTTTGCCAGGCGGCATGACACAGAAAACGACGGGGATCTTTCCCACGCCTTAGCCGCTGTTATGGGATGGGATCAGGTTATGCGCGGACTGATTCATTGGGATCAGCTTGATCCCAAACCTTCACTGGAAGATGCTTTTTCGCTGCCGGTTGTCTGCGCTGCGAGCGAGAGCGTCATCGCTGAGAACAGATCTCTGAAGGAGCGCCTCGCGCACGAAGACAGACAGATTGGCAAGATAACAGAGGAGATGGAGCAGTTGCGTTCAAACTTTGATATCATGCGGAATTCACTCGCGATGCGTACCTGTCGACGGCTGGATCCGGTTTTGCTGCTGATAAGGAGGGCATCGCATCTGTTGTCAAGCCTGTTCAGACACAATCAATCGCAATAACTGCCGCTGCGCGGGCCAACCCGCACATCTCACACTCCTCCGGCGGAAACAATTGATAGCGCCATTATTGCAAGCCCAAATCGTTTTACCCGATCTTGCGGTGTGTTCACACAGCTTCGTCCGGTTAAACCGATTTTGCCCGGCGCTAACAGCGCTCTGAACCGTTTCTGCTCGAAAAAGTGTGAGATATCCGGGCTAACACCCTCCCTGAAAACACATGTCAAACCACGACCTGGCTCTTTCCGC
>CAZIXB010000111.1:0-5309 GCA_964543205.1 uncultured Victivallales bacterium | reverse complement strand
TGCGCAGCGGAGCATGGCAGCGGGGCATGGCTATACAGGGGCTGTGCATGTATGTTGAAAGAACAGGCGACGAGAGCGTTGTTCCCGCTATTGTGAAAGCGCTGGGCCGGGACAAGGATCACGGAGACAGCGAGCTGGCCTATGGACGTGTTTTCATGTGGCAACGCACAGGCGAAGAAAAATATTTCTACAAGGCTGTCAGACATCTTGGCGGTAAGCCGAGCAAATGGATGCAGCGCTTTGGGAATCATGGCCGCAGTAAGCTCTATGTGCCGACAATCGTCCGAAAGGACGCTCCGCGCAAACCGCTGCCTCCCAAAGAATAGAGCAGCGGAAGTTTTAATGAAGATTGACGATACCCTGGTAGAGGGTGATGAAGCATTTGAAGTTGTTAACCCGGCAGGCAGGCGGGAAATCACCTGTGCTATCCATGACGTTGACGGCACCCACTCGCTTATTAGAGACTGGCCGCCGGTAATGTCAATTGCAATTCACTGGGCAATGGTTTCAGGTTTGCCCGACGACTTTGACTCCGACGAACATCTTCAGGCCCTGATTTCTAAAGTCGGGGCGGAACCTCTCAAAGAGACCGATCAGTTTTGCATTGAATCCGCCGGTTTGTCAGCTTTGACCCAGATGGAATACGGAATCCGTCGCGCAATCGAGCTTGGGAACGTGGTGAAGATTCCGGGAGTTAATCTGACCGAAAGTATCATGTCAAACAACTCTGAGATCATCAGGCGCATATGGAACGGCGAGGAACGATTTGATGATATTTCGCAGCCTGAAGCGTTGTGCTTCTTTATTAAGGAAAGAACGCCGCGCCTGTTCCGCCTGTACGAGAAAATCCTGAACGGTTTCTGCCGTGATAAAAACACTATTGAGGCACGCGCGAATCCCGGAAAATTTCTTGTTCCCGGCTCCAAGTCCTTTATCCGCAAACTTCACCGCCTGGGTGTTATCAACTACTTTGTGACCGGCGCTGTTATTAATGATAAAGGAGGCATGCGCGAAGAAGTTGTATCGCTTGGTTTTCAAATAGGAGCAGGCAAGGAAATTGAAGAACTGCGTGGTTCATCCTGGAACCGGAAGATGCCCAAAAACGAGGTCATAGAAAGTCTCTATCAAGAGTTGGGCATAGATCCTGCCGTCTCGATGGTTATAGGAGACGGTCGTTCGGAGATCAAGGCCGGCACAGATATGGGCGCGGTAACTATGTCGCGCCTGGAAAAACACCAGACTCGCCAACGGCAGCTCCATGCAGGGTTTGGAACCAACTACATTGTTGAGGATTTCACTTCTCCGCTTCTTGATGATCTGATTGTTGATAAGCAGCCCTAATGACACATAAAGTGTCATAAACTCATGTTAATCAAGCGGATTAGCGGTCAAATATTATGACAGAAAAAGAACAACGCGATATCAGCCCAATCCTGAACAAGGTTTTCGGGTTCAGCTCTTTTTTGCCGAACCAGGAAGAGATTGTCCAGGCAATCATGGACAGGCGGGACGCATTTGTAGTTATGCCTACTGGCGGGGGCAAGTCGCTTTGCTACCAGCTTCCGGCCCGTATCATGCACGGCGCTTGCGTTGTCATAAGCCCGCTTATTTCCCTTATGAAAGACCAGGTCGATGCGGCCATTGCCACCGGCCTTCGCGCATCCTTTCTCAACAGCTCGCTTACAGCTTCCATGAAACGCGAAGTGCGTCGCGAATTGATTGCAGGAGAACTCGATTTGATTTATGTTTCGCCGGAGCGGTTCGCAATGGCCGAATTCATATCAGTTCTCAAAAGGGTCAAACTGTCTTTCCTTGCTATCGACGAGGCTCACTGCATCTCAGAATGGGGCCATGACTTCCGCCCGGACTACTTGAATCTGGGCAGGCTCGCCAGTGAATTTCAAGACACTCCTATAACAGCTTTTACTGCCACAGCAACGCGGCGGGTGCAGGATGATATAGTCAGCAAACTCGGGCTTAGATCCCCTCATATCGTGCGGGCCTCATTCAACCGTCCTAACCTTTATTACAAGGTGGCTCCAAAGACGAAGCCCGGCGATCAGATCCTGCGGTTCGTCAAGTCACGGCGCGGCCTCTCAGGTATTGTTTACCGAACCACCCGCAAGAGTGTTGAGCAGACCGCCGGCATGCTTGCCCGAAACGGAATCAAGGCCGTTCCTTATCACGCCGGACTCGACGACGCAACGCGGGTGAAGAACCAGGAAGCCTTTAACCGGGACGAAATCGATGTGATTGTCGGAACCATTGCATTTGGAATGGGGATAGATAAATCAAACGTGCGCTATGTCCTGCACGGCGACCTGCCGAAGAATATAGAAAGCTATTATCAGGAAACCGGCCGCTCGGGACGCGATGGCGAACCCGCAACCTGTCTGCTTCTTTTCGGGTATGGCGACATACCGAAGATTCGCTTTTTTATAGAACAAACTCAGGATGACAGCGAGAAACAGCGCCAGCTTCTGCGCCTCAACAAAATGATAAACTACGCTACCGTCCACGCCTGCCGCCGCAAACAACTCATGAACTACTTCGGGGAGAAGTGGCCGCAATCTCAGGAGTCAGCCCCTGTACTCAATGGCGCGGAGAAGCCGTCAATGATGGCCGAAGGCCTCCCTTGTTGCGACATCTGTGCCGGCGAAGTCGAGAATATGGATGCCACCAGGGACGCCCAGATTGTTATGTCCGCCATAGCGCGAACTGGCGAACGCTTCGGTATAAACCATATTGTCTCGGTTATCACTGGCGGTGAAACCGCAAGGATCAAACAACTCGGGCACGACCGCATCAAAACATTCGGGGCAGGGCAGGACAAAGACAGACGTCACTGGCGTCAGATAGTTGACAATCTACTTGCCCAGGGCCTGATCCTCCAAACCGAGAGCGAATACCCTGTTCTTCAGCTTCAACCTGAGTCCGGAGAAGTCCTTTTCGGCGGGCGCAAGGTATACGTTCTCAAGACCAGGCGAAAGGCCGCGGGGCGTTCAGCCGGAAAAGCAGCCATGGAAGAAGGAGACTTCAACCATCAACTCTTCGATAACCTTCGAGATCTTCGCAAGAAGCTTGCCTCAGAGCAGGGTGTGCCGCCATTCGTAGTTTTTTCCGATCGGGCTCTACACGAGATGTGCAAATATTTTCCAACAACTCCGCATGACATGCTACAGATAACCGGCGTGGGTGAAACCAAACTGGCCAGGTACGGCCCAAGGTTCATGCAGGCGATTGAAGAATTCCGGAAGCTGCATCCGGAGTGCGGATGAAGCTTGGTTGTGCGCTGGCCGAATAGGATCGGGGTTATTCAGAGTGGCGGGAGCGTCCAACTCCTGATTAAAGACGCGAGAGCAGGATGCTCCCGCCGCTATGGAGACTTCGGGTTTCTTATGGCTTGTATCCTGTCGAGTACCGGGGGGTGGCTGTAGCTGACGGTCACCTTGAGAGGGTGGGGGGTGAGGTTGCCGAGGTTGTCAACGCTGAGTTTTTTGAGGGCGTTAATCAACACTTCCGGCTGGCCGGTTGTTTGCACTGCGTAATTGTCCGATTCGTATTCATGTTTTCGTGAAAGCGCGGTTTCGAACAGAGATAGCGCCATGTTTACCGGGGTAAAAAGGAAACCGAAGAATATGAATCCGGCATATATCGACATGTGTTCCATTCCGAATGCGTCGAAGAGGCCGGGATTATCAATAAAAAGGGAAAGCAGGAAGAACATCAGACCTGTTTTCACTATTGACCTAGCCATAGCCAGGGGAACATGTTTTTTCTTATAATGTCCCATTTCGTGGGCGATAACTGTAACAAGTTCGTCAACGGTGTGTTTTTCAATAAGAGTGTCGAACAGCACGATTCGCTTGGATTTGCCGAAACCGGTAAAGAAAGCATTGCTTTTTGATGACCGTTTTGACCCGTCCATCTTGTAAACCCCTTTTATTTTGAAATTCTGACTTTCAGCGTATTCTTCTATTCTGCTCTTCAGCTCGCCTTCTTCAAGCGGCGTGTATTTGTTGAAGAGGGGCAGAATGACATAGGGAGCGATAAACATGATAGCAACCTGGAGGACAGTGAGCGTTATCCAGCAATAGATCCATGCGGGTTCCCCGACTTCCTGGAAAAACCAGAGAACTATGGCAAACGCCGAGCCGCCGAGAATTGCAATGAGAATAAGAGCTTTGATCAGGTCGAGGACAAATATTTTCGGGGTGGTCTTGTTAAACCCGTACTTTTCTTCGATTACAAAGGTATCGTAAATGGAAAAAGGCAGATTTATCAGCTTTAGAAAGAGTCCCAGTATGCCGGCGAATATCAGACCGGTGACTATTGTGTTGAAGCCTAAAGAACGGGCGAGGGCATCGATAAAATTGAAGCCGCCGGCGAGGATCAGCGCCAGTATCAAGACCGTGTTAAACGAATCTGAGATCAGTCCCAATCGTGTAGTATCCCGCAGGTAATCCTGGGATCTCCGGTAACTTTCGGCATCGTAGAAACCCTCGAATTCTCGCGGCAGATCTGGGTGCAGATGCTTCAGGTTGAGGAGGTCGGCGAAAGATTCAAGCAGGTAGCGGCCTGCAATTGCCGCAACTATTATAGCCAGATATATGTTCATATATGCGATTTTCCTTTCTTATGGAGCTTGGAATTTGTAACCGACTTTTGGGACGGTGCGAATGCAAGGCTCTCTTCGCCTGCCCGGATTGAGTTTTTTTCTCAGGCTGGCCACAAAATTATCAACTGTGCGTTCAGAGCCTTCGTAATCCCAGCCCCAGACTTTCTCGAGAATAGTCTCGCGGCTGAAAACAGAGCCGGGCGATGAAGCCAGCAGGCAGAGTATATCGAACTCTTTTGCAGACAAGTCAATGATTTTTCCGCTGATTTTGACATTTCGAGCTGACTGATCGATAACGAGATGCTTGAATTCGAGTTCTGGAAGACTCTCTTCCTTTGCTCGTTGCCGCCGCAAAAGCGCCTCGACTCTGGCAATGAGTTCGGGCAGATCGAAAGGTTTGCCAAGGTAATCGTCAGCGCCGAGGTCGAGACCCTGCACTTTGTTTTGGGTGGTGTTTTTTGCCGAAAGGATCAGCGCCGGTGTTTTTACTTTCCGTTTCCGCAGTTCTTCGAGTATATCAAGACCGGACCATGAAGGCATCATGATATCCATGATTATCAGATCCGGACGTTCGTCAAAAGCCATCCGCATGCCTTCGTCGCCGTCGGCAGCGGTTACGACATGATATTTGCGCAACCGAAGATTCATGGCCAGACCTTCTCGAAGCGAACGGTCGTCTTCGATCACAAGT
>CAZIXB010000110.1:0-5561 GCA_964543205.1 uncultured Victivallales bacterium | reverse complement strand
TTCCCGACGGACGAAAAAATGATGCAGATGTTTTCTACACGGTGGAGTATTTGAAATCCAAGGGATTTGAAGTGGTGACATGCCCATCTTCGGCTTCTCATGGTGACAGCGCTTTTGCGCCGCTCCTGGATTTGCACGAGAAGAACACATGGGATTTCGGGTGGAAAGGTTTGGAAGACGCATCGGGGATGATGCTTACCAGTTGGACGGTGCGAATTCATCCATGGGAATTGCAGAAATCATGCATGGACATGGCATCTTACAGGTTGAGCAAGTCCGGCGGGAGTATGGCCGATTTCCGTGCCGATTTTGTCAGGCGGACCTTTGGATGCAACTCTGATGATTTTTACTTGATGGCTGAGGCGTTGGCTTCAAAGTGCCCTTATGCCGACTCGCATGAAATAGGGATAAAGAAGTCCTGCCAGCCCGTTCCCGAGGATTATATTCTGAACGATATGCGGGCCAGGATCGAGAAAGGGCATGGGGATGATATGCGTAATCTTGCCGGGAAAGCCTTGGAGCAGTATACAAAAGGCAGGGAAACACTGGAGAGGCTGATGCAGCAGGCATCGGGAGGGCGGACCTATCTTGATGCATGGGGGCTGGCTGCCGACGCCCTGATTCATCGCGCGAAGTCAGTGATGTTTCTTGTGAGCCGGGAGCAAGGGAGATCCGAAGGCGAAGGTGAAAAGCTGCTTGAAGAACTGGACACTATTGAGGCCAGGTTCAGGGATGCTTACGGCAGATTTCAGCGTCCTTCCCGGGCAGGTGAAATTGTGCAATGGATTTTCTGGCCTTTGCGATATGCGTTGCAGGGCTGATATAACTCTGAACCGTTACACATGCTCGGATTTAGCCCGCATATCTCACACTTTTTCGGTTTGTTGACGGATGTAATCGTATAATTCGTTTACAGTGCGCACAAATGCTGCATAACTGTATTTTTCTGCTGCTTCTTTCTTTGCATTGTTGCCGATTTTCCGGCGCAGCTCCGCGTTGCCCGCCAGTTTAATCATTGCCGCGGCAAATTGGTAGGGATCGGGGCCGGCAAGCGCGGCGGTTTCCGAGTTCAGAACCTGGGTGTGTGTAGGAAGGTCTGTTGCGACAACGGGCTTGCCGGAAGCCATGTACGAGTAGATTTTCATCGGGGTGTTTGTGCCCGACAGCCTGGGGGAGAGCAGTATATCCGCCTGTTCGAAGAGGTCTTTCATCATATTCGTCGGCTTCGGCCCGAGAAAAAAAGTTTGCTCTTTAGCGCCAAGCTGGGCTGCCATGGCTTTGTATTTCGCGATATGGATTGGAGCTCCGCCTGCAATTATCAGTGTGGCTTCGGGGAATGTTTTCAACACAATCTGGAAGCTGTTCAGCATTAGCTCCGCCCCCTGGTATTGTTCCAGGTTGCCAAGATAGAGAAAATTGATTTTTCCGCGGGGCAATTTTCCGGCATTTATATGTTTTTCACCTGGACGCTCTGTCAACGGTATGTCGTGCAGAGCCCGCACATCCGCGGCGCCTGCTTTGACGGCTTGCCCGGCAAGCGCCCGGCACATAGGCACCACTGACAAAGCGCCGCGTATGGCTGTTTTTTCCATAGAGCCCAGAAATGGAAGAAACATTTTCATGAAAGGGTGGCTTTGTGCCATCTGTGCGGGCATTGATGAATCCATATCAAAGATGTACGGAATTTTGCGCCGTTTCTTGATAAGCATGGCCATAAAAACGGATTCTTCCACGGCATGCACCACGTCGTAGTTTCCTTTGCCGGCCATGGACAGCGCTTCGAACATCATAACTGCGTCGCAAACAAGTTTTTTTGCCGACAAACCCGGTCTTATGTTCTTAATCCCTGGCGGCGGCGCAATGCGGCGCACCGTTACATTTTCCGGATAATCTCTTCTTTCGCCTTCGTGGTAGGCGAGTATATCCACCGATTCGCCTCTTGAGGCAAGGGTCCTGGCGAGGAGGTCTACCGCTATAGGTGTTCCCCGATCCTGGTAAAAGGGGTGTGGAGCCAGCAGGAGTATTTTCATTGTTGATTGCCGGTAAGTCACCTTTCCGAGGTGCCGATAATTTTCCTGAATTTATTGTACCCTACGACATGGTCTATGAGGAAAGTGAACATATATTGAAATGGCACTCCTCCAATGGTTTTTCTGTGCAGTCGGTCGCACTTGCGGCAGAGGGGCAGGGAATCCAGGTCGGATTTGAATTTGCCGCGAAGTTCCTTGTAGGTTGGCCCGTTCCATATTTGTTTTATGCTGTGTTCGGAGACATTGCCCATCTTCATTTTTCCAGCGAAGTCCTGCGGACAAGCGGTTACCGTTCCGTTTGCCAGTATAACCATTCCGTACCAAGGGAAGGTGCAAACAGCGTATTGTCTTGGCGTTTCCGGTTCGGGCGCGTCTTCCTCTGCCCAGATATACTCGTCTTTTTCTATGACTTCGTCCACGCCGGCTTCCAGGAATTTCTTCTGGAGTTCTGCCACCTTATCAGGATTTTCACGGCTGGAAGGATTCTTGAACCGTATCTTTTCCACCACAAGGTAAGGGCGGCTCAGGCCGCGATTTTTTCTCATCTGTGCCAGCCGGGTGATGTTTTCTACAGTTGTTTCAAAGTTTCCGCCTGCTCTGATCTGTTCGTAGGTCTCCTTCTCGAAACCGTCTACGGAGAATGAAATCAGATCCGGTCCGGCTTCCAGAAGACGCTGCGCCCACTCGCTGTTCATCAGGCATCCGTTAGTATGGAAGCGTGCGCTGATACCGGCTTTTTTTGCGTAAGCAATCATTTCGTCAAGCCTTGGATTAGTCAGCGGTTCGCCCCGGTGGTGCAGATATATATCGTTAACGAATTCAGACGCTTCATCCACAATTTTTCTGAACAGATCAAATTCCATAACCGTTTTCTGTTCTGGGGGCAGCGCCTTGTTCGGGCACATGACGCACTTCAGGTTGCATCGGCTTGAGCTTTCCACCCACAGGCGCATGGGAAGCTCTCGTGCTTCGACCCTGTTTTTTTTATAGTCTATTAATGTCTTATAAAGACGTATTGGAGACAACATGTGTGAAGCCCTCTATTTGCATTCAAATAATTTACAATATAGTGAATTCAAGCTTTCGGAAAGCGAAAAGTCAGGGGATCATCGGCAAATCAGGGCTTCGGGTTGGGGCCGAGTTGATACGCTCCGATCTTTATTGTTTCGCTGTAAACCTTTTGCAATTAGAATTTCCGCTTTGAAAAGGTTTTGCTTTGCAGGGAATAAGCGGGCATGATTGTTGAAAGAAAGCGGAGTGGCAGCAGATGAAACTGATAATAGATGCGCATGTGCATTTTTACTCGCTGTACCGGACCGATCAGGCTTTGAGCCATCTGGCCTTTAACCTGGGCAATTTAGATGCTGCTGCCGCCAGAGTGGCTTTACTGGCGGAGCGATATGACTGTGATTTTTTTAAGGCTCTCAAATCGGGCAATGTTCAAACCGGGCAATTCCGAGTTAAAACCTCAGCAGAAGGATTGTCGGTCTCTGTGATGTCAGGGAAACAGGAAACAGTGCGGATTTTTCCTGGACGCCAGGTTGTTTCGGGGGAAAAGATCGAGATACTTGCTCTGCTTGTTGAAAAACTGGATATGGATGGTTTGCCTGCGAGGGATATCATTCAGGCCACGCTGGATGCAGGCGGCGTTCCGGCTGTCGGCTGGGCGCCGGGAAAGTGGATGTTTGAAAGGGGGCGAAAGGTTGTGGAGCTTGTTGAATCCTTTGATGCCGACAGTCTGGTTGTCGGTGATTCAACATTGCGGCCATACGGGTACCCCGAACCTGGCCCGATGAAGCTGGCGCGCAAAAAGGGCATGGGAATTATAGCGGGGACTGATCCGCTGCCTTTTGCCGGTGAAGAAACTGTCATGGGTACATATGGTGTGCTTGTTGAAACTAAAGAAGATGATTCATTGGATGATATTGACTTACGAGGTCTCTTGTTGAGCGCCGGGCCTGCCGGGATAAAACGCGTAGGTTTTCGGAACGATTTTTTTACTGCGACCGCCAGGGCTTTGAAATGCAGGTTCAGCAAGAATGCATGAAGAAATGAAGGCTTTTGGCGGGAGGTGAGCAGGCATTAATCTGTCCGATCCTGCAGTAGGTTCGGTTTTATGTCTGGCGTAGCGCCTGTTGATTTTTTTTGCGGTCGAAGAGAATCAAATTCAAGGCTGTGGGAGTTGAAATGACATGGAAATACTTGTAAACGGGCAAGACCGGAGCGACTCGTTTGGCGTCGAAATTCAACGCGAGGCGGAAAAGCTGTCTGACAGCTACCTGGAAGAAGCGCTTCGCAGGGAGCGGCCTGTGTTGGATCTCGGCAGTTGCAGGGACGAATCCGAATTTCAGCGTTGTCATGCCGAACTTTTAAGGAGCCGGAACTGCGTTGACACAGCTCGCTTTCAGTTGCCTGCCCCGCGAGGTCCCGTCGGCAGGTTAGCCTACATGGTCCGCCTTTTTGTGTGGAAAGTATTGCGGTACCAGCATGACTGGATGTCCTTTGCCCAGAACAGCATCAACATTCAATTTATGGAACAGCTTGAAATGGAGCGCCGTGCCATGGAAAAGATGTTTTTTGAACTTGAACATAGGATTTCGAGAATAGAGGAGTCCGGCGAGCCTTCTATCACGGAAGGCGAGTGATCTATGAAGATCGAGGCTGTAAATCAACTAGTTGCTGGATATGCGGACGGGGATGCTATATCGCGTGAAGCAAGGGTTTTGCGTGGTATATTCAGGAAGCACGGTTACCGGTCCGATATTTATGCGCCACCGGGGAATATTGCCGACGGTATGCAAAACGATTGCTTTGAATTGGGCGACTATAGAGACAATCCATCGGACGTAGTGATTAACCACTATTCCATCGCTTCGGAATCGACGCTTCTGTTTCTTAATTCAAGAGCCCGGCGGATTGTCCGATACCATAACATAACTCCTCCTGAGTTTTTTGACGGGTTTGACGACGCTCTTGCCTTGCAGCTCAGGAGATCCAGGGCTGAGCTGCCGGATGTTCTTGCCGCAGCCATCGGGGTATGGTCTGATTCTGAGTTTAATGCTGTCGATGCAGGGCAACATACTGCAGGGAACATAACCATTCTTCCGCTGGTTTGTTCAAGGCCGGGTGAATCGCCTCCTCCAAACCAGGCGATGTCCCGTCTTCTCGGCGACCGGGTTAAGAACATTTTATTTGTCGGGAGGCTTGTTCCTAATAAGCGCATCGAGGATCTCATAGAGATGTTCGCGTGGATATACAATCGGATCGACTCTACTACCCGGCTTCTTATTGTGGGTTCGGAACGGAGTTGTCCACGTTATTGCGCGATGCTTCGTCTTTATGCGTCGCGTCTGAACCTGGCCAATGTGTGTTTTGCCGGATTTGTAAAAGAAGACGAACTCTCCGCATGTTATCAGAAAGCGGATGTGTTTGTTTCCGCCAGCAGGCACGAAGGTTTCTGTCTTCCTCTTCTTGAAGCCATGGCGCAGGAGACTCCGGTTGTAGCCAGGAAGACGGGCGGCATGCCGGAAG
>CAZIXB010000109.1:0-5573 GCA_964543205.1 uncultured Victivallales bacterium | reverse complement strand
TCTACAAGGCGGGATAGAAGGATGAAAGGATTTATTTCAGGATAAAATGGATTGGGCTCGTTTACAGGATATTCTTGTGGTTTGTATTCCGGTTTTCGCCATGATTGCGTTGGGAAAAGGACTGGAATTGCGCGGAATTCTAGGGAGAGATCGGCGTAATTTTATCAATTGGCTTACCTATAATCTGGCGCTGCCGGCCCTTATTTTCCGCGGAGTTGCTACACAGCGGTTTATTGAGCTTTTTGATATGCCGCTTCTTGCAGGACCGGCATGCGCTATTATTATTACATGCTTGATATTTGTTCTTCTGGCTTTGGCGCTTAAGATCAGGGGGCCGCTGGCGGCAGCTTTTATTTTTGGAACGTTTTGGGCAAATGTTTCATATATGGGCTTTCCGGTTGCAAACAACGCATACGGCAGTGAGGGCATGACCAGCGCCGCGATTTATAATGCTTTTGTAATGCCGTTTTCTGTTATCCTCGGATTTCTAATGATCGGAATTTACGGCGATAGCAAAAGCGGAGGCGGAATTGCAAAAAGGATTCGCGCCGCTTTTTTAAATCCCCTGGTAATATCCGCCTTTCTGGGAATAGTAACGGCGCTGGTTGCTGAAGTGTTCCGGAATCCGGAAGGACGGTTGCAACTGGCGGCTCCGGTTTCTGCATTGCTTGAGCTTGCAGGTTCTTTCCTGGATCTCATAGGAGCAATGGGCTTGCCGCTTGCGCTTCTGTCTATTGGCGGTTCCATGCATTTTACGGAAACAAAAAAACGTATGGGACTGCTTGCGCTTGTTCTTGCGGGCAAGCTGATAATTTTGCCACTATTAACGTTGCTTATCATTCGCATTTTCTTTCCGGGCGCGGACACCGTTACCCTTGGTGTGGCAGTGATGTTGACGGCTATGCCCAACGCGGTTGCCAGTTTCGTAGTGGCCCGTCAGATCGGCGTGGAAGAAGGTTTCGTTTCATCGATGCTGGTTATCAGCACCGTATTGAGCATTTTCAGTCTGCCGGTATGGTTATACTTCGTGTTCTGAGCGCTGTAAACTCGAAGCTATTGTAAAGCGGAATTCTTGATGCAATATGCGGGGATGAAGGTTATACTGCCCTGAATCAAAACAGCCGCAGGAAGGAAGGGACGGCATAGTGAAGACTTTGATCGAGCTGGTTGATGCCATGGAGCAACGGGGCGATACTGTCTGCCTTCTCGAGTTCAGTCCGGACGGATTGTCTCGGACAAGTTACAGGGTCATTGGTTCGGAAGTGAAATCGCTGTCGGCAGGGCTGACCGCCGCGGGGCTGAAGCGCGGGCAAAGGGTGGCAATGTCCGCCGGGGTGGGGGCGGATTCGCTTACAACGATGCTCGCGGTAATTTATGCCGGGGGGGTAGTGGTTCCGATCGACACTCAAATGGGCGATGACGGCCTGCGGCACGTTCTCAAAGACAGCAGCCCCAGTTTCCTGTTCACCACCACGGATATTGCTGAAAGAATTGGCCGCATGGAACCAGGCGCGTCCTGGACTACAGCGATTTTTGATGAACCGGAAAAAGACGGTTACTGGCGCAAGTACATGGAAAAGCCGGAACGCCTGAACGTTCCTGACATTGACCCGTCCGACCAGGTTGTCCTCTTCTATACCTCTGGAACCACCGGCGCTCCAAAAGGTGTGCCGCTGACCCATTCCAACCTGGTGTATCAGATTGAGGTGCTGGATAAAAAAAGAATTGCTTCAAGTGGGGATAGCCTGCTCCTGGCGCTGCCTATGCATCATGTTTATCCGTTTGTGATGGGATTGCTTGTTCCCCTTTTTTTTGGCGCTTGCATTGTCGTTCCGGCGGCCTTGACGGGCCCCCAGATCATGCGCGCTGTTCGGGAGGGAGAAGTTACCACTATCATCGGTGTGCCCCGGCTTTACCGGGCTCTATACGACGGCATGCAGGCGCAGATACAATCCCGCAACATGGCGGTGCGGACTTACCTGCGCATGTCAGAAAAGCTGGCCTTGTTTCTATACAGAAACAAAGTCGCTTCCGCGGGCCGGTTGATAATGGCGCCATTGCGTGTAAAGGTCGCGCCGGGGCTCAGGCTGATGGCAAGCGGCGGCTCTGCGCTGGATCCGGAGTTGGGCCAGTGGCTGGAAGCTGCAGGCTGGCAGGTGGTAGTGGGTTACGGTCTGACTGAAACTTCACCGCTTCTTTCGCTGCGTCTTCCCGGCGGCTGCCCTTTACAAAGCATTGGAGAACCTGTGCCTGGAACTGAGATCCGGATTGATCTTCAGCAAAAGCCCGGTTCTGAGGGCGATAAAGGCAAAAGCGGCCCGGAACAAGGCGAGATCCTGGCAAAAGGCCCGGGTGTATTCGATGGGTACAGAAACCTTCAGCAAGAAAATGAAGAGTCTTTCACCAGGGATGGGTTTTTTCGAACCGGGGATCTGGGGTATATTGATGACCGGGGTTGCCTGTATGTAAAAGGCAGGATTTCCACAATGATCGTGACTGAAGGCGGCGAGAACGTGCAGCCCGAAAATGTGGAAGACGCATATTCAAAGCATCCTTTCATAGCAGAAATAGGGGTGTTGGAAAAAGACAGGAAGCTTGTGGCCCTGGCGATCCCAGACAAGTCCGCAGCCGGAGGCTTGAATACTGAAAAAATAAACAATCTTGTTTCGGACGCAGTAGGCGAGGTGTCCCGCAAGTTGCCCTCATACATGCGAATATCCGATGTTCGGGTAACTACCCGAAGTCTGCCCCGCACCCGGCTCGGAAAGATAAGACGTCACATTCTTGAAGAGCGATGGGAAGAAGCAGATGAAAAAGAAGCAGGCCAGGTCAAGGCAGGACCAATAGAGTTCGAAGAGATGTCGGATTCAGACCGACTTCTTCTGGAAAACCCCGTTGCATCCCGGGTTTGGCAATGGCTTGCGGAACGATACAGCGACAAACGCTTGACCCCGGATACGAGTCCGCAGCTTGATCTTGGCATCGATTCCATGGGATGGCTTAACCTGAGTCTTGATTTAAACCAGGCGGCCGGGGTGGAACTTGACGAAGCTGCCATTGCCCGTGTCGGCACTGTGAGAGATCTGCTCAACGAGGTTGTTGATGCGACAACTGGAGACAGAGAAAATCTTGATCCAGTGGAAGATCCTGACTCTGTATTAGGCGCATCTCAGCGCCGCTGGCTGCCGCCCCGACGCAAAATAGAGTCGGCGCTTTTTAATATTATCTACCTTGTCGGGGGAGGTCTTTTTCGTTTGATGTACCGCATTGAAGTTTCGGGAAGGGATAATGTTCCATCTGAAGAGCCCTGTGTTTTGACGCCGAACCATACAAGTTATCTTGATCCATTTGTTCTTGGCATTGCGCTTGGCCGAAAACAATTAGGCAACACCTGTTGGGCCGGAGCCACGGTTGCGGCTTTTGATACGGCTCTAAAAAGACGAGGCAGCCGCCTTGCTCTTGTTCTGCCGATTGAACCCAGGCGCGGGGCCATGTCGGGTATTGCGTTTGCTTCCCTTGTGCTCCGGCGCGGATACAACCTTGTCTGGTTTCCTGAAGGCAGGCGGTCTCCGGACGGCGCCCTGCAGGAATTCAAGCCCGGGCTTGGCTTTGTGCTCAGCCGCTTGTCAGTTCCGGTTATACCTGTGTCGATAGAAGGAACCTACGACGCCTGGCCGGCGCGACAGAAACTGCCCAGACCGGGGAAAATCAGGATCACTTTCGGCGCGTCGGCGGATGTTTCAACGCTGAAAGCTCGCGGCAACGGCAAAGAAGATCCGGAAAAGATCGTATCCGGTTTGCATCAATTGATGTCCAGAGATTGACATGCAATCTTTACATGAAGGCTTCAATATAATACTATTTCAAAGATGTTCAGGAGTTTCAGTAGTTTATAAATAGACCCTAAACGGCAGTTGAACGTGTGATTTATGGAGTTCAACTGCCGTTTTGACGATAAATCAACATGCCGCAAACTGTTGCGGCAGCGAGCCTTTTAATTGGTTCGCCGGATGTAAGCTGTTTTATTGTATGATAAATGTATCAACTCAGGCGTAAGCAATTTGACCTAAGGATGCACGTGAGACGAAATGAGCGAAGAGCAGAATTCGAATAGAGCTGAAAAAAAGGCCGGTAGCGTCAAAAAGACAATTACCATACAGGACCGCAAAGTATTTGATCTGGCTAAAGCCAGGAGCCTTAAACGCGCCCAGGGCGTTATTCCTGATAAGCCGTCTAATGTTCGAAATTCAAATATGCCGCGGATGCCGAGAAAAGGCGCTGGTCGCGCAGGCGGCGCCGGCAAGAAATCGTCTACCCCGCGAACAAGCCCGAAATTCTTCAGCAAGAGGTACAAGGTAATTGCAGAGATCGGACGCGGCGGATCGGCTGCGATTTTCAAGGCGAAAGACACCTTTCTTGACGCCGATGTTGCCATCAAGGTGTTGCCGAGGAAAATTGTTGCCGACCCGGCCACACGGGAACGGTTTAAGAATGAAGCCCGGATTGCAATGCAACTGGCCCATGAAAACATTGCCCGGTTGTTTCATTTTGATGTCGAAATAGGGCGTATGTACCTTGTAATGGAGTATGTGCAAGGGGAGGATTTCCGCAAGATTATCGAACATTCGGCTCCTTTGGACCTGGAAGTTGTGCTGGATATTGCTCATTCGCTTTCACTTGCCTTGGATTATGCGCATCGACACAGCGTATTCCATCGGGATCTTAAGCCGGAAAATATCATGCTTTCGGAGCGCGGCCGCCTTAAGGTCATTGATTTTGGAACAGCCCGCGGCCTGCATTTAAAAAAGCTTAAAACCGAGGGAGTATACCTGGAAGGCACACCCACTTATGCTGCGCCAGAACAATTCCAGGACAACAAGCCTTCAGCGGCTTCGGATATTTATTCCATGGGGGCGGTTATACAGGAATTGTTAACTTCTAAACCTATATATCCATTTGACATTTCTCCTGAAGATGTATTAAAGCGCGAGCCTGAACCCATGCCTGAATTTGTGCCCCCTGCTGTGCAGGAGGTTATATCGCGCGCTCTGTTGACTGACCCAAATGAGCGGTGGCGCACACCAGAAGAATTTTATAACGCCCTTTATCAGGCTGCCGCGGAAGTCACAGCCAAGAATTTTTAACCCGCAGTGACTATAGCAAAGGAGAAAGGCCGATGTTTATGACGCGTTTTTTATTGTATATTTTTATTTTCCTGTTTGCCGGTTCTGCTGTCCGAGGTGAATCGGGCAGTTCGTGGCAATCCTGGAGAAGCTCCGACAGGGACGGGAAATCTGAAGATGAAGGACTTCTGAAAGCATGGCCGGAAGGCGGCCCGGAGAAGCTTTGGGAAATAAACAATCTTGGCAAGGGTTTTTCAAGCGTAACGGTTGCGGACGGACGCGTCTTTATAACCGGCGCGAAAAACGGGAAATGTGTTGTCTACTGTCTTAATATGAAAGGTCAGACCGTGTGGGAGGCTGAACACGGCGCGGCATGGACCAAGAGTTACGCGGGATCGAGAGCATCAGTTACCATAGACAGCGACAAGGCATATCTTCTTTCGGGACAAG
>CAZIXB010000108.1:0-5641 GCA_964543205.1 uncultured Victivallales bacterium | reverse complement strand
GCAGCAGCGCTCTCCACGCTCTCGCTACGAAATTCCGTGAGATATGCGGGTTAGCACCGGGCAAAATCGGGTTACGCACTTGCCGTTGAGCCGCCGCCGGGCTAAACTGATCTCTATGCTTACAGATACTCACGCGCATTTTGACGGACTCAATGACAAGATCAGCAACGTTATTGCCAGGGCCTCAGATCACAATGTCACACGCATTATAGCTGTAGGTGGCAACCCGGCCGCCAACAACTTTGCCCTTGAAACCGCAGCAACCCGGCCAGGCCTGATTTCACCTGCAATAGGCCTGGATAGACAAATTGCAGATGCAGCCGGGGAAAACAGCATCCAGGCCCTGCTCACTGACCTGCGCAACAAGCTCACCTCGCCCCCCGGGCAGAACAACAGACCTTGCGCGATCGGGGAAATCGGGCTTGATTTTCACTATAGCAGCAACACCCGCGACTTCCAGCTTCAGATATTTCGCGCACAGCTCAAGCTAGCCGGAGAATTCTCCCTCCCGGCCATTATACACAGCCGCAATGCCGAAGATGAAACCCTGCGCGAACTTGAAAAACATGTCAATGGCGCCTCCACGGCAAACCGGACGACCGGAGTCCTGCATTGTTTTACCGGCTCCCCGGAATTCGCGCGCAAACTTATCAAACTGGGATATTACATCAGCTTCAGCGGCATAGTAACATTTAAAAAAGCTGAAAATGTCAGGGCAGCCCTCATGGAAGTGCCCGACAACAGGCTCCTCATCGAAACTGACAGCCCATACCTGGCTCCCGAACCGCTCAGAGGCAAACCCAATGAACCGGCCAATGTTGAATACGTTGCGCGCCGTGTTGCCGAAGAAAGAGGAACTGATTTCGAATCCATAGCCCGGCTGACCACCCAAAACGCAAAATCACTTTTCCAATTCGCCGCTTCCTGAAAGAACCGCCCTTACGCTTGAAACATCGCTTCCTCTAATAAGCGCCCGCTTGTTCCTCCCGCTTGCCCCCGAGAGGATAGAAACACAATTCGCAGAAACGCCAAGTCTCGCTGCAAGAAATTTCACCAGCGCCTTGTTGGCCTTGCCTTCGACAGGAGGAGACTGCAACCGAACTTTCAATTCATCGCCGATCAACCCGCTTAGCTCGTTGCGTGAAGCCCGCGGAACAACCCTTAACTTGACAACAACCCCGGCATCAATCTGCTCTATCCAACTCACAACTTCTCCCGCGCTCAGGTCGCCATAAACAACCTTAACACAATCCCGTTTAAAATTCCCCCGGCTATGTCCAGTGCAATGAAAAAAATGATAGGCGTTAAATCCATCATACCTAACCGCAATGGATAGTTGCGAAAAACTCCCAGGAAAAGTTCCACCCAGTCATTACACACATAGGCAACATTCGGCGAACCGGCCACCACCGACATGATTGAACCAATAATCAAAACAAACATCAATGTCCTGACTATAACAATTATTTCCAGGATTCCAGAAACACTTATCAAGGCCAGTCGCAACGCATACTGCACCGGCCCTCCCGTTGACAGATCGCCGATGATCACCCGTTCACCGCCCGCAATGCCCCTGAAATCATTGGTCAGCATATCCAAAGCAAACACGATCGCCATGCCGGCAACCAGAAGCACAACCGGACGGCGCTCGGCTTTTATGGCGGAAAAAGGATAGGTTATTACCCGGATCGCGCCCCTGGCATGCGGCGCCGAATTGTTGTTAAATGTCAGGTATACCACCGCAAAAGTCCACAAATTCAGCATGAACATGGCAAAAGACAAAAAGCTGAACGCAACCAAACCGAAAAAACCGGGATCCCGAAGCGTTATCCAGAACACCCCCATGCCCAGGGTCCAGCCACCGCCTTTAACCAGAAAACACCGGAAAGCAATCAGGAAAGCAAGCGAGCCCAGGGCTACTATCCGGGCTGGAGCTTGAAAAAAAACCGGCTCGATAAACCTGAACACTTTGTCCGTCAGGCTCGACAGCCTGGAAAGATAAGGATTGAAATAAAATTCACGGCTTCTAATGGGCCATAACCTGACCCAGAAGATCAAAAGCAAAACATTAAATAACATATCCCAGGTTGTCACAGACATAAAAAATCTATCCTCCGCCCCCTGTTATCTCCACTCCGAGTGTGTGCCACTCTTCCCGGCCTCGCATGCCCGCGCAAATTGATCTCACAGCCCTGTTCTCGAAAACCACCCGAAGTAAAGCCCGGCTATGCACACAAGATACAAGCCGACCAGGATCCAAGATTCAGACGCCACCTTTCGGCGACTCGGACATGATGATTTCGACAGCAATACTATCAAGACCAGCGAAGTGGACAGGAGCGACATGATCCCGGTGAATATATGCTCCCAGCCAAGGTTGTTTCCCACGCCAAGGGCTTCAGGCGTATACATGAAATCCGCAAAGGAAATAAGCAGAATATTAAAAATGTTGGAGCCCATTATTGTGCCTAACACAAGATCGTACGCCCCCATCTTAACCGCCGTATACCCAACAACGCCTTCCGGCAACGACGTCGCAAGCGCCAGCAGCAGGGTTCCCACAAAACTCTGATCCAGGCCGTAAACGTCAGCCAGTTGTTTCCCTATCACGGCAAGCAGAATTCCGCTTACCACAACAAGAACCGCAGCGAAAGCAAACTTCATAATCAGCGGCCCCGTGCCCTTTTCCGCCGAAGGGTCAACGGCCCCGGGCAAGACTCCGCCCTCGCTTTCAAGGAACTGTTCGGCCTCGAAACGCTGCAGATAGGAAAACAACGCCAGAGCAACAACAAAAACAACAACCGAACCAACGCCGAAATTCAGCGGACCGACACTCATCGGCCAGGGATAAAGCAGGCTCAGTAACATGAGCCCTATTACCGGAAGAGTACAGGCCGCAGAAACCCCGTTTCGCATATCTGTGCGCCGAAGAATTCCGCCCCTTCTGAACATGAAATCACAGAAACCGATAATAGTAAGGTTGAAAACATTGCTTCCGAAGGTATTGCCCAACGCAAGGTCCGGCGATTTGGCTTGAACCAGCGCGCCGATAGTAGTGGAAGCCTCCGGCAGCGAAGTAATAACGCTGAGCATAAGCAGACCGACCCATGTGCGGCTCAGCTTGAAACGGTCTGCCAGAGAATCCGCCATAAGCGACAATCGACTGCCGACAAGCACAACAATTCCAGATAATATAGCAAAATATAACCAGTACATGCCGAATACCGTAGCTTTCCCCGCGCAAAACAAAAAGACAAATCTTGCCGTCCCGCCTGTCCTTCTATTCTCCCCTGTTTCAGCTTTTTGTTTTCTCAGCAGACCCCACGCACAGCCCGTCATACGCAAGAGATATGCCTTCGGGCAAGTCCTTCTGCGTGGAACTGTGATCCAGCTCGTGGGAAATATGCGTCAGGTAAGACTTCCCTGCTCCGATTCGACGCAACAGCTTAATACTCTCGCGCACCGTAAAATGCGTCCGGTGCGGGCGATGCCGCAACCCGTCGATGATCATCACATTAAGGCCGGCAAGTTTTGCCAGCTCCCTCTCGCTTATACCACAACAGTCAGGCGCATACCCCACCTTGTAGTTTCCTTCCCGGAAGATGAAACCCAGCGTCGACTTCTGGCCGTGTTCAACCAGGAAAGGTGTAACACCTAGATCGCCGATTTTATTTTCGCCTTCGCCTATCTCGATAAACTCGGCCATCGGACGGTACACCCCCTGCGGCGCTTCTTTCCCGACATAATCAAAAATTCTGCGCACATCCCTTAATGTTTCTCTATGCCCGTAAACCGGGATAACTTCACCCTGAATCGTGTTAAAACGCCGGATGTCGTCAAATCCCAGAATATGGTCAGCATGAGAATGCGTGAAGAAAACCGCGTCAAGCCTTGGCGGCCTGCACTTTAACATCTGCTCCCGGAAATCCGGCGGGGTATCCACGACAACACGCGTACGGCCAGATTCAATATATATGCTCGACCTCAACCGGCGGTTCTTCGGGTCCCCGGAACTGCAAACCGCACACCTGCAACCTATCATGGGAACCCCGACTGATGTGCCGGTGCCAAGAAAAAGCGCTTTCATGCCGGACTCCCCCGCGCAATGCAGGTCAAGCTGACAGTTTTGCCAGCATTGGCGCAATCACCAACGAAACAACACTCATCAACTTTATCAGGATATTGAGCGAAGGCCCGGCAGTATCCTTGAATGGATCGCCTACCGTATCGCCTATGACTGCAGCAGAGTGAGCGTCAGAGCCCTTCCCGCCCAAAGCGCCGCCTTCAATGTATTTCTTGGCATTGTCCCATGCCCCACCGGCATTAGACATAAAGAGCGCCATCATTACACCGGACACCGTAACCCCGGCAAGCACACCGCCAAGCATCTCTACGCCTGCTTTTGCGCCCCAGACATAGCTTCCGCCAAACCCGACAAGAACTGGAGTTAGAACCGCCAGAAGACCGGGCAGAATCATTTCCTTGATTGCAGCCTTGGTGGAAATATCCACGCACTTGGCATATTCGGCTTTGGCTTCGCCTTCAAGCAATCCCTTGATGTCACGGAATTGGCGACGCACTTCTTCTATCATGGCAAAAGCCGCTCGTCCGACAGCCTTCATGGCAAAGGAAGAAAAAAGGAATGGCAGCATGGCGCCTATGAACAGGCCCGCCATCACAACCGGATCGGTAACGTCAATATTTACAATCGCAACAGCTTCTTCCCAGCCTCCCTGTACCCTTATATTGTAAACCGTTTCTCTGAAAGCTGAAAACAAAGCAAGAGCAGTAAGAGCTGCCGAACCGATAGCAAAACCCTTGCCTATAGCAGCAGTTGTATTGCCAACGGCATCAAGCTTGTCGGTCCTCTTTCTTACCTCAGGCCCCAGCTCGGCCATTTCGGCAAGGCCGCCTGCGTTATCAGCAACAGGTCCATAGGCGTCTACAGCAAGCTGTATGCCTGTGGTGGCAAGCATCCCGAATGCGGCAATAGCTATGCCGTACAAACCGGCAAAGTGAAAGGCCAGAAGGATAGCGGCGGCAATGCACAGGATAGGCAACGCTGTAGAAGCCATACCCGTGCCCAGACCCGCAATAATATTCGTTGCTGCTCCTGTTTGCGAGGCTTCTGCTATTTTCTGAGCCGGCTTCTTGTTTTCGGCCGTGAAATATTCTGTAAGCATGCCTATCGCAACCCCGGCTGCAAGCCCTGCGATGGTGGCGAAGAAAATGCCCAGCGCATTATAGGAAGTACCCGAAAACGTGAACTCTGAAGGCGCGAATTTTACAACCACCGGATAAGTCACAGCCGCCATTACCAGCGCTGCAGTGAATGTTCCCATGTTCAGGGCCGTCTGAGGATTGCCACCTTCCTTTGTCCTTACAAGAAATGACCCGCCAATTGAAACCAGGATTCCAATTCCCGCAAGCAAAAGAGGCAGAAGAACCAGGTTTATGCTTCCAGCCGAAGCTCCAAGCACCATCGAACCTACTATTGCCCCGACATAGGATTCAAAAAGATCTGCCCCCATCCCTGCCACATCACCCACATTATCACCCACGTTGTCTGCTATAGTGGCCGGATTGCGGGGATCATCTTCCGGTATCCCCGCTTCAACTTTACCCACCAGGTCGGCCCCGA
>CAZIXB010000107.1:0-5667 GCA_964543205.1 uncultured Victivallales bacterium | reverse complement strand
GGGAATGGAGTTTCCTGAACCCAGGGCGTAGCCCCGCGCGGCCTTCCTGAATCGCCGTCCGTGTTCGAGCGTCTTTTCATAGACAGCTTCCGGCGAGTTTACGCAAAGGAAGTCCATATCGAATCCGCCAAGCAGGCCGATCCGATCCCCATAATCCTCAATCCATTGATCGAACGGTGCGATGGAATCCTCGTTGGAGTGTTTCGCGTCGATCCCCAGGGCGATCACATCGTCCATGATCTCGAAAATGCGCCCGCACGAATGCCAGAGAAACAGCCCGCCGGCCGCATGCACAATGTCTATCACGCGGCGATACTGCGGGAGAATATGCAGGCGAACCGTTGTCGGGTTGGTCAGCAGCGACGACTTGAATCCGAGATCGTCGCCAAACCGGCAGGCGACAAACCGGTCGGCGTACCGGGTCATAAATTCCTCCCATATGGCGCACATCAGGTTGCCGATGGCGCGAAACAGGTCGGCGTACAGTTCCGGGTCGTCCACTTCCATGAACGGGAGGTATTCCAGCCCGACCAGGGATTCGGCCAGTTCAAACACGCCGTTGCCCGCGCCGCCCACGGCTTTCATGCCGGGTGGCAGCGCCGCAACCAGCGCGTCCAGACGCGGGCCGGCCTTGCGCCAGTATAACTCGGGTAATTCGCTCCAGGGATAGGAGGCGAAGTCGTCTCGTGATTGAATGGGGCCCCGTCCGCCGGAAATGGCCATGTGTCCGGGCAGGGTATCGCCGATACAGACTTCGTACGACACCGTGTCGTAGGTCATCTCGCGAAAGAAACAACAGTACTGGCGAAAGAACTCGGCTTTATCCTTGGCCTCGCCGCTCGCCAGTTTGGCAAAGGGCCGATCCAGGATCTTTTCCATGGAGGCTACGCTGACAATATGCTCGTACAGCGGCAGGCGCGCGGGCCGCTTGTTCAGCATCACATCCGCAAAATGTCGATAATCAGGCTGAAATTCCATATCCGTTCTTTCATTAAATGAACGTCCTGGGGTGTCACTTGGCTCCATGCACATCGATCTCGGTAAAATAGGCGCCGTCGCCGTGATCTTCGGCTATCCAAAGGAGATAACGGAAGCGGCCCAGCGTTTCGCCGGATTTGGCTGTCACAGACGATCCGTGCTTCAGATCCTTGCCCAGCGGCCAGGTGTTGACCACCCCCAGCAGCGTCCAACCGGAATCTTTCCCTGCGGAAAAACGCGCGGAGGGCATGGTGTCGCCGTTCGCGCCCCAAAGCGTGTAATTCTGGGGCGAACGACTCAACTTGTCCCAGGCCCTGGGATTCGTCTCATACCAGGAGTAGGTTTTTACCGCCGAAACCGGGGCGCTGGATTTCAGGTCGACAAAGAACCGTCCTTCGCCATCGAACCAGACGCAACGTTTCGTGTCCCGCCCTTTTTGAGCGACCTCCCCGTCGTTGAGCCGCGGCAGACGGCCATCCACCGCTCCAGCCTTCTTATGCGGGCTCCACTTTCCGTCTCCGTCATCATACCGGAACACAATGCCTTTTCCTCGAGACGCGTCCACAAGGTCGTCGTCGGCCGGCGCCCCCATGCCAAGCTCCTCGAAGCGCTCTTTGCGATCCATTATTACGCGCCCCGCCGGTTCAAGCCCCTCGATGAGTTTGCCGTAGTCATATCGAAATTTCACTTCCGCACGATCCGAGAAATCGTCGTAGAGGGGATGCGCGACCCGAACGGCGTCGTTTTCGTTGCGCGCAACCGTGACGGCCATGATTCTGATCTTGTCGTTGTCCGGGAGCTTCAGCTCGCGCGCGCCCTCCGGAATATCCAATCCGTACTTGAAAAGATAGCTGAACCGATAGCTCTCGTTTTCCCCGTCACGGTTGTGGCGGTGAGAACAGTACCAGGCCACGTCATCCCTTTTGATGTAACCCGTTTCCAGACCTACCACTGAATAGCCAGTGCATCTGAAGTCTTTCTCATGGAACGGACGATTCCACACGCGATTGTCATACTGCCCGATAAAACCGGTCCATGGCTGCACCGACACAGTTTCGGCGCTTTTTCCGACCTGAAAGATGCCGGAGGTGTCCTCTGTGGCGGCGGCCAGCAGATAAAGGCGATTAAAATTCCCGGCGGGAAGCTCAATTGTCTGCCCTTTGCACGTCAGCGCATTCTTGCTGCCGTCCTCTTTTGGGCCGATAGCAAAGACAATGCCTTCGCTGGTCACTTTCTCCGGCAGCATTTCGCTCGGAATCGAACGGCCTTCGCCGTCTATGTCCCCGTCTGCGCGGTTTGCATCGGAACTGATGACATCCGTATCGAAAGGCAGGGGTACGGTTTGGTTCGCGGGCGCCGCAAGCTGTTGCGGAGCGTTCGCCAGCTTCACGGCAAACGCGCGCGGACTGTAAGGCGTCATATCCAGCACAAGTTTGCCGTCGCGTACCAGGGCGTCCCCGATTCTGCGCTCCTGTCCGTCGACCTCGTACGCCTCCGTAATCTGCGCGGCAAATGTAACGGAGACCTGGTCGGCTTTCCGCCCCCAAAGCTCCTGGAGCCTGACAATGATACGGTTGTTGGCTTCGGCCTGCTTTACCGCGCGCGCGTCAACCTGCGGTGTGCCGACCTGCATGAACGAGAAAGCGCGTCCCAGAGATCCCTCGCGCGGCGGCGCCTGGAATGCGGCCAGCGGCTGGTTGATGCGGCGCGCATGCCATACGGTGTTTGCTTCGCGCCAGTCGCCGGCATGACCGTACAGAGCGTAGAGCATGTCATGCCGCCCCCAGTCCTGCGAGTACTGCTCGTGTTGACCCATCCTGGGGTGTTCATCTAGTGGGATTTCAGGCGAGAAAAGCAGTGTCAGCCGAAGAGTCCGGTCATCCGGCTTGTCCGAGCCGAATTTGCAGTCTTCCAGGATGGAGACCCCGTATTCATTGTTTTCCGCGGCCAGGTCGAACCATTCATGGGAAGGCGCCTCGAATCTTTTCCGGTGGTTGTTGTCTCTTTGAATGGTTCCCACGCCCCAGTTGTAGGTTGCTTGCGGGTTTTTCACGGTGAGCGGAAAAGCCGCCTTAAGCGAAACGCCCGTGGATTGCCAGTCGATCGTGTCTTTGAACTCAACGCGCTCGCCTGCCGTTCCGGCCGAGAGCCGCACCTCCTGGATAAAAACGGAGTTACGGGTCTTGCGTTTGACCTTGATCGAAACCCGGACCGGGCCATTTTCCACAATGCTGATTTCGGCCGGTCCTTCAACGATGCCGATGTGGGGATGTTGCCGGTCGTACCAGTACATGTTCCAGGCCGGATATTCCTTTGGGCTTTCGCGCAGGAACTGAAGCTGAACGGGAGACGCGAGCAGCTCCCGATTACCTTGGCGCTTGTCGATAATGCTGCTCACATTACCGTCATCGTTGAGGGTCACGCGATACGCGGCATTCTCCAGACTGCGCGCCTCCACGCTGAGATTTGAAGGCAACATGGACGCGCCGCTGGCCGCTCGCACGTCAAACACCGTAAAACTTACAGGCTGCACATCCGCGAGAAACAATACGGTCACTGAATTCTTCGTTCTTTCAAGAATCTGTGAAGGCGTCTCGCGGCCGTTCGGACCGTATACCTGCACCTTTTCCGGGGCTCCGTCCGGGAAAAAGACCGTTGCTTCGACCGTATCCTGACGCGCGCGCGCCAGGGCATTGTAAACGACAACCGCTGGTCCCTGCGCGCGCGTGTCCAGCGCCCGGATAACGGCGCCGGCGGAATCTTTCAGCGCCGCATCGAAACTGTTCAGCGCCAGAATCTCGTCATTCCACGCCAGCTCGTAGGCTGGAGGCAGGCACGTGCCCGGCAAGGTGTCATGCATCTGGTTCAGGAGGACAAGCTCCCATGCCTTGGTGAGCTTGTCGCGCGGGTAGGCCGCGCCGCCCAGCCACGCGGCGGTCACGGCGGCCCGTTCAGCGGCATCCGCGAGCTGCTCGTTTCTCCGGTTCCATCGTTTCATATAGGCCTGCGAGGTGAGCGTGCCGGCCGAATGTTCCGTAAGCAGAATTTCGCCCTTATAGCGCGGCAGCTTCTTAGCCTGCTCCGGAGTGATGTCCCGGAAAATCTGGTCGGAAGAGCCCACGACCACGTCGATTTCGCTACCGGGGTTACCCACACTCTGATCGATTTTCGCCACATGATTAGGGTGCAAGGCGCCGCCAATATCGCCTACGCCGAAATAGCGGTAACGCGCGAATAAGCCGTACTTTTTTCCGTAATCGTTTACATGATTGATAGAAATCCTATACGTATCCAATCGCGAGCGGGGTCCAATGTCGTATCGTCCCGGATCCAGCACGGAAACGATTTCACTCCCGTCAGGTCCTTCCCAGACGCCGATGACGAAAGGGATGCCGATGGCCGAGCCCCATGTCAACTTCTGGGTTGAGAATCCCTTAAGGCCGCAATGGGCGAAAATGGTCGGCAGCGAGGAGGGAAAACCGAAGCAGTCCGGAAGCATAAAGTCCACACTCTCTTTCCCGAACTCGGCGCGGAAGAAATTGTTGCCGTAAAGAATATGGCGAATGATGGACTCCGGGGACGGGACCAGCGCATCTGGCTCATCAACGGCCGACCCCGCAACCATCCATCGCCCGTCGGCAATATACTTTTTGAGTTGTTCATAAAGTTCCGGATAGTACTCCTTCGCCATCCGGTAGCGCGCCGAACCGGTAAAATTGAATACATAGTTCGGGAACTTTTCGAAATGATCAAAATTTTTCGTGAGTGTCCTTTTGATATATTCGTCAATGGTTTTCCTGTAATCCCAACGCCATTGCGTATCCAGATGCGCATACGGCACAACGTATAAAGTTTTGTCTTTCGACAAATCGCGGCCGGGCTGCGCTTTGCCGGCTGCGTTCCGCAATGAAGTTGCCTCTTCCGCAAACGCAATTGACTCCTTGTGCTGCGCCGGTGCAAAGCTTGCGATTATGATTAACCACACTATGAAATACAGTTTACGCATATACTCTCCCTTTTTAAATTTAACGTTCTATCAATAACTCTGCCCCGGTTGCTCGCTTTTTTCAGACTCCAACCTGATCTATTTCCGGGGCTTCAAAATGCCGCCAGGACTCTTGCCGTCCTCAGCCTTAAGCTGCCAGACGTAACCGCCCAGCGCGTCGTTAAGATCTCCGGCTTTGTAACCATAACTCACGGCCTGGCCAGCCGGCGCGCGCAAGCGGGTTTCCTTAGACACCTTGGGATCGTTTGCCGTGCCCGCGCCCGTGGCGTCGGCCGTCTCGAAATTAGCGATCGAACCCTCCATAACCGACTCGCCGCTGCCGCTGTCCATAATAATGAAATAAACATTGTCAAGATCCACCGAACGAAGGGTTACTGTCCCCTTGCAGGCCAGATGGGCAGCGCCTCGGTGTTTGGCTTCCTGCCGGTTTTCTTCGATTGTCGAGCCCAGGTTCACTGCGCCGGTGATGGTTATATCACCTGTAATGCCGGACTTGATTTCAAGATTAGTCGCCGGCCGCCGGCCCTTGCCGCTATAACTGGCGTCAATATCCCTAATAGCAACATGCCGATAGTTAGCAATGGATATGGGGTCCGCACGATCACGACCGTAGCTGCCGCCTGCGGCAGCTACGATACGCTGAATCCTCGCGTCGCCGGAACTGTCATTGCCATTGAGCGAAA
>CAZIXB010000106.1:0-5698 GCA_964543205.1 uncultured Victivallales bacterium | reverse complement strand
CGCCAGATTGCAGTATGTCTATACGGCTGCTCCGACGTTTTACCAATTTGCACCCGCGCAGAAGCGCACTCCACGCTTTCACTAAGAAATTCTGTGAGATATGCGGGTTAACCCAGCGCCTGTTCGAAATCAGCTTTGATATCCTCTATATTCTCAAGCCCGACGGCAACTCGTATAAACTCCGGGGTTACACCCGCCGCGCGCTGGGCCGCTTCGGACATTTGCTGATGACTTGTAGAAGCAGGATGCAGAACCAGCGTCTTTGCGTCTCCCACATTGGCCAGATGACTGGCCAGTTTAACCGAGTTGATAAATTTTTCGCCCGCGGATTTTCCACCTTTAACGCCAAACCCGAACACTGCGCCGAAGCCTCCTGAAAGATACTTTTTTGCCACTTGATGATCCGGATGTTCAGGCAGCCCGGTGTATGTTACCCAGTCAACCTTGTCGTGTTTATCAAGCCATTGCGCCAGATCCAAGGCATTCCGGCTTTGCTGCCTGATCCGCAGCGGTAGCGTTTCCAGACCCTGAAGGAAAAGGAAGGCATTGAATGGACTCGGGCACATACCGATATTTCTCATTCCCTGCGTCCTGGCTTTTACAGCAAAAGCCACATTGCCCATTCCGGGCACATCGCTGAACGCGTCCCAATACACCACGCCATGATAACTTGCATCCGGTTCAGTGAAATCAGGGTATCGGCCGGAAGACCAGTCAAAATTCCCGCTGTCAACTATCACTCCGCCAATTGATGTGCCGTGCCCCCCTATCCACTTGGTGCACGAATGCAGGACAATGTCAGCCCCATGTTCAATAGGTCTGCATAAAACAGGCGCAAATGTGTTGTCTACAACCAACGGCAGGCCCGCTTGGTGAGCCACTTCTGCAATTGCCGCAATATCGTAAACGTCGCCCTTCGGATTCCCGATCGTTTCCAGGTACACGGCCTTCGAATTTGGACGTATTGCCTGGCGGATCTTTTCCGGAGCGGGCGCGCCGACAAAACTCACATCTATACCTACTCTGGGCATGGTGTGTCTGAAGCAGGTCTCCGTGCCGCCGTAAAGCGAAGCGGATGACACAATATGATCCCCTGCCCCGGCAAGAGTATGCACCGTAAGGAATATGGCAGACATCCCGCTGGCAGTAAGCAACGCCGCGGAGCCTCCCTCCAAAGCGGCAATTCTCTTTTCCACCACATCGGAAGTGGGATTCATTAACCTTGTATATATGTTCCCGAATTCATTAAGAGCAAAAAGCTTTGCAGCATGCTCCGCGCTTTCAAAAACATAACTGGTCGTCTGATAAATAGGCACCGCCCTGGCGCCAGTGGCCGGATCCGGAGCCTGACCTGCATGCAAAGCCAGCGTTTCAAGATTGATGTTCTTTCCTGTCATCGTTTCACTCCCTGCCTGAGACTGGTCATTGGTTATTATCAATTCGTTCGGAAATCTGACGTCTATCACAAAGCGATAGAATTTAAATTAATGCAATTTCGCGCTTTTAGGGCTGCGCCCGCCGTAGTGCCTGGGCGCTGGGTTTGCCGCAGCCATTTCTGCAATGCTTGTCTTACGCAAAACATCGCGCATTGCCGATCCGGCTTCTTTCCACAACGGCCTCGCTCTACACTGCTCCTGCCTGCTGCACCCTGCGCTCAGACAAGGCGACAACTCCAACCTGCCCTCCATCGCCTCCACAACCTGGGCAACATCTATATCAGCGCTGTCCCTCGCCAGCGAAAAGCCCCCAGCCTTGCCCCGGTGGCTTCTTACAAGGCCCGCAGCCTTCAAAGCCACAAGAATCTGTTCTACATATCCTTCGGAGAGTCCTTCGGCTTCGGCTATCTCCCGCTTTTTTGCGAGAGGCCCGCCTTCCCTACATGCCAGATAGGCCAATATCCTCGTGGCATACCTGCTCTTTGTAGAAAATGCTATCACATTATTCCTTCCATGTTTAGTTTTGCAATCAACATTAGAACCTATACAAAAATAAAAATGCTTGCAAGCATTTCCCGACCCTGCCTTGTACGGACGCCTTCATAATCGCCTTTCTTCTCTGTTTACAAACAGAAGGTATTTTCTGTTGACACTAAATTGATTTTATAGTTTAGTAATATAGTAATCATTAGAAACAAGAAAGATGCGAGGGGAAAATGTGGAGTTACACAGAAAAAGTGCTGGATCATTTCCGTAACCCAAGAAATGTCGGGGAGATCGAAAATCCGGACGGAGTGGGAGAAGTCGGATCAATGGCATGCGGAGACGCGTTGAAGCTGACTTTCAAGGTCGACCGGGCGGGAAAAATTGAGGACATAAAATTCAAGACTTTCGGTTGCGCAAGCGCCATAGCTTCATCATCTGCTCTGACTGAAATCGTCAAGGGAATGACTCTGGATGAAGCCGCAGCAGTCACTAATCGCGACATAGCCGCGTTTCTCGGCGGACTCCCGGAACAGAAAATGCACTGCTCGGTAATGGGAAAAGAAGCACTGGAAACAGCAATCGAAAACTACCGCACCGGAAAATCAAGCAAGCAACTGCTCGAAGGAAAAGTGATTTGCAAGTGTTTCGGAGTCACCGAAACCGAAATCAGGAAAGTTGTCGAAGAAAATCAACTATCGACTATTGAGCAGGTCACTGACTACTGCAAAGCAGGCGGAGGATGCGGAAGATGTCACGCTGAAATAGAGGAAATCATAAAAGAGGCTCAAACAAGGGCTGGCCTTGAATCCAAGCCCTCCCCTGGCTTCAAGCGGATGACAACAGTCCAGAAAATCCACCACATAGAGGATGTAATAAACCGTGAAGTCCGCCCGCAACTGAAAAAGGACGGAGGAGATATCGAGCTGGTCGACGTGGCGGGAGACCGTGTAATTGTAGCCTTTCGCGGTCGCTGTGCCGGATGCAGCGTGGCAGGATTCACCATGAAGGAAGTAGTTGAAGCTAAACTGCGTGAATTTATCTCTTCCGAACTGACAGTGGAGGAACAGCAATGAATACGGTCTACCTCGACAACAATGCGACAACCAGAGTGGCCCCGGAAGTCATTGAGACTATGGAACCTTTCTTCCGGGAACTGTGGGGCAACCCGTCAAGCATGCACGAATTTGGAGGACAAGTTGCAAAGCATGTGGAAACCGCGCGGGAGAAAGTGGCCGCTCTCATAAATGCCGATCCTTCAGAAATCATTTTTACAAGCTGCGGCACAGAAAGCGATAACATGGCCATCCGTGGCTGCGTTGAGGAGATGCCTTCGGACACCCAGGTCATCACAAGCCGAGTGGAACACCTGGCCGTGCTGGGTCCGGAGCGTCGTCTCAAGGAAACCGGATACACGACAACAGAAATTGGCGTAGACAACATGGGACGGCTGGATCTTTCGGAGCTGGAAGAAACTCTAAACAAAGCTCCTTCCGTTGTCAGTATAATGTGGGCCAATAACGAGACCGGCGTAGTGTTTCCAATGCAGCAGATTGCTGAATTGGTCAAAGACAAAGGCGGGATAATCCATACTGACGCCGTACAGGCTGTTGGCAAGCTGCCCGTCAATGTAAAACAAACACCTGTGGATATGCTTTCACTTTCAGGCCATAAACTTCATGCGCCCAAAGGAATCGGAGCTCTTTACATCCGAAAAGGCGCCCGTATCCGCCCCTTCCTGATCGGGGGACACCAGGAATCGGGCAAAAGAGGCGGAACAGAAAATGTGCCGTATATAGCCGGCCTGGGCAAAGCCTGCGAGCTTGCCGCCGCGGAAATGGGGAAGGAAGAAAAGCATGTTCAAAATCTGCGCGATAAGCTGGAAGAGGGAATACTGGAAACTTGCAGAAATGTTACCGTTAACGGCGACCGCGAAATGCGGCTCCCAAATACCACAAACCTGAGCTTCGAATTCATAGAAGGAGAGGCGATCCTCTACTCGCTCAGCGACGAAGGTATCGCTGCGTCTTCAGGTTCGGCATGCACATCGGGCTCCCTGGAGCCGTCGCATGTTATCCGGGCCATGGGAATTCCCTTTACACTGGCCCACGGTTCAATAAGGTTCAGCCTCAGCAGGTATAACACGGAAGACGAAATCAACTACGCACTGGAGAAAATTCCACCCGTAATCAGCCATCTTAGGGAGATGTCGCCTTTTACATAACTTGATAAATAGATGGAGACAAAAGCCATGAAGCACTATCAGGATAACTCGCTGTCTATCGGAAGAACACCGCTGGTAAAGCTCAACAAGATCATAGGCAACAAGGCAACGGCGCTGGGCAAAGTGGAAGGCAGAAACCCGGCCTATTCTGTAAAATGCAGGATAGGAGCTTCGATGATATGGGATGCGGAAAAAAGCGGCAGGCTGAAACCGGGGATGACAATCATTGAGCCGACCAGTGGAAACACGGGAATAGCGCTCGCATATGTGGCCGCCGCGCGGGGATATAAAATCAAGCTGACCATGCCGGAAACCATGAGCATGGAAAGACGAAAGATTCTGAAGGCTTTCGGAGCAAGCCTTGAATTGACCGCAGGCGACAAAGGAATGTCGGGAGCCATAAACAGGGCCAGCGAAATTGCGGCATCAGATCCCGACCGCTTCTTCATGCCTCAGCAGTTTAAAAATCCCGCCAATCCTGCGATTCACGAGAAAACCACCGGCCCGGAAATCTGGGATGACACAGAAGGACAAATAGACGTTCTTGTTGCAGGAGTAGGCACGGGAGGAACCATTAGCGGCATTTCACGATACATCAAAAAAACTGAAAACAAGCCCATTGTCTCAATTGCAGTTGAACCGGAAAACAGCCCGGTAATCACGCAGACACTGGCAGGCGCCGAACTCGCCCCCGGACCGCACAAAATACAGGGAATCGGAGCAGGCTTCATCCCGGAAACACTGGACCTTTCGCTTATTGACCGGGTGGAAAAGATCAGCGACGACGAAGCAATGGAGTTCGCGCGAAGACTTGCCGCGGAGGAAGGGATTCTCTCAGGCATTTCCTGCGGGGCCGCAACTGCGGCTGCCGCACGAATAGCAGCCGACCCGGAATTTGAGACGAAAACAATCGTGGTGATTCTTCCCGATTCAGGAGAGCGCTACCTTTCGACAACATTGTTTGAAGTATAAACCGGAGCAAATAATGAAAGATAATAAAGACATAAAAGGACGGCCAGTCAACCTGGCAGAATATGTGAATTATTCAGAGGGCGCTGTTGTAAGCAAAACTCTTTTCAGCAAAGCAACTGGTTCGCTCACGCTGTTCGCTTTCGATGCGGGACAGAACCTGAGCGAACATACCTCGCCCTACGCCGCAACAGTGTACATCCTAGACGGCGAAGCTACATTGAGCATTGGCGGCGATAAGGTGAAGGCAAAGAAAGGAGAAATGGTCATAATGCCGGCCAACATCCCCCATGACGTACAGGCGGAAACACGCTTTAAAATGCTGCTTGTAATGATCAAGTGAGCCCTCCCCTGCAGGCGGAGCTGTGACATGAACCCGCCATTTGGCGCAAATACACCTACCACACTCCATCTCACTTCCCGTCAAATCATTGCGGAAATTTCGCGTCTTTTAGCGAGTTAAATAGTTAACCCGCATATCTCGACTCTACCCCGCATATCTCACAGAATTTCATAGCGAGAGCGTGGAGAACGCTGCTGCGGGGGCGCAAATTGATAAAACGCCGGAGCAGCCGTATAGACATAC
>CAZIXB010000105.1:0-5731 GCA_964543205.1 uncultured Victivallales bacterium | reverse complement strand
AAGCAGGAATTTTGTGAATGGTTTTTTGATATTTACTGGCATTGTTTCTTCGAGATAGTATACTGCCCCAAAAAGGAAAGCTTACGCACAATGACCGGAACATCGCAGAAACGCCCCAAATACAGAAGAATCCTTTTAAAGCTCAGCGGAGAAACACTCCAGGACAAGGAAAAAAGAGTAAGCCTTGATCATGACGTCACCGGCAAGATAGCTGACAGGATCAAACATGTCAGTGAAATGGGCGTGGAAATCGCCATTGTCGTTGGCGGGGGCAATATCTTCCGCGGACTCAGCGGAGAAGCCAGCGGCTTCGACCGCATCACCGGCGACTACATGGGCATGCTGGCTACAACTATCAATGCCCTGGCTTTACAGAATGCAATCGAAAAGACCGGACTGCCAACAAGAGTTCTGACCGCCATCGAAATGAACAAGGTTGCCGAACCTTTCATACTACGACGGGCTCTCAGACACTTTGCAAAGGGACGGGTTCTAGTTTTTGCCGGAGGCACAGGCAATCCGTATTTCAGCACAGACAGCGCGGCAGCTTTGAGAGCCAGCGAAATTAGAGCCGATGTTCTTCTGAAAGCCACCAAGGTCGACGGGGTATACTCATCAGACCCGGTCAAGGATCCCCTTGCCCGGAAATACACTCAGATCACCTATGGCGAAGCTCTTCAGAAATCATTGAAAGTCATGGACGGTTCCGCTTTTTCGCTTTGCATGGAAAACAAAATACCTATCGTTGTTTTTGACTTTTTCCAGCCTAACAGTCTGGAAAGAGTTGTCTGCGGCGACTCACTTGGAACAATAGTATCCGGCCAGGCCGGAAAGGAGGAATGATATGGAGACTCCAGCAGAGATTCTCAAAGAAGCAAAAGATAAGATGGATAAAACAGAAGGGCTTTTACACGAACAGTTCCAGGGAATACGCACCGGGAAAGCCTCGCCTGCGCTGGTCGAAAATATCCAGGTTGACTATTACGGAACCCAGACCAGAATCAAAGAGCTTGCAGGCATATCAACGCCTGAGCCCAGACTTATCGTAATAAGCCCTTATGATCCCACTATTCTGGGATCAGTTGAAAAGGCTATTCTGGCAGCCAACCTGGGAGTCACACCCGTCAATGACGGGAAAGTTATAAGGGTTCCCTTCCCCGAACTTAGCGAAGAACGAAGAAAAGAACTGGTCAAGGTAGCCAAGAGAGTAGCAGAAGAAAGCAGGGTAGCCATCAGGAATGTCAGGCGCGAAGCCAACGATGAGGCGAAAAAGCTCCAGAAAGAGAGTAAGATCAGTGAAGACGAGCTTTCCCAATGCCTTGAAGACATCCAGAAAGCAACCGACAATCACATTAAGGAAATAGACAATCTGCTCGAGTCCAAGGAAAAAGAGATAATGGCCGTGTAGAATCGAACAGAGCCCGCAGGTTGCGATCCAGGACCGCTTCAGGGTGAGTATGATAAAATCTGTTCGATCCGCGCCATTACATCCTCGGTAAGAAGATCGGCATCTTCCGAAGCCTTGACGTTCTGTTTAACCTGCTCGGGGTTCGAGGCTCCGGTGAGCACTGTGCTTACTGCTTTGTTCTTCAGGCACCATGCCAGCGCAAGGCTTGCCTGGGCCATGCCAAGGTCCCTTGCAACATCCCCAAGCTTCCGGCATTTTTCAAGTTTCTCTTCAGTAATAAACTTCTTGCGCCTTTCAGGATCCATCCTGCCAAAGTGGCTGTCCTCCGGAATATCATTGTTGTACTTGCCGCTCAGGAACCCTACCTGTAAAGGGGAAAACACCGTTAACCCGAGGCCTTTCTTCTGAACCGGACGGGCAAGTTCCTTCTCAACGCGATCCCGGTGTAACATGTTATATTTCGGTTGCTCCATGGTCGGAAGCTGATAGTTGCCTGCCTCCGCAATTCCGAATAACTCCATGATTTCACCCTCCGAAAAATTGCTTGTTCCCCAGTATAATATTTTACCCCGCTTTATAAGCTCGTCCATGGCAGCCACCGTCTCTTCCACCGGAGTTTCAGGGTCGGGCCGGTGACAAAAAAACAGGTCCAGGTAATCGAGCCCCATGCGCATTAGGGCAGCATCGCACTCCTCGACCAGATGTTTTCTGGACAGACCGCCCTGGTTAGGTTTATCGCCGATTTTGTTGACCTTACTGCTTATTACCAAGGTGTCCCTAGCCCACTTCTTTTTCCGGAAGACTTTTCCCATCGCTTGCTCGGCCGCTCCCAGAGCATAAATTTCGGCGCCGTCAAAATAGTTTACTCCGTTTTCATATGCCTCAACCATGCAGGCTTCCGTGGTCTCCTGATCAACTGATTTTCCGAAAGTCCGCCATGAACCGAGTGAAACTTCGGAAACTTTGATTCCTGCTATGCCAAGTCTTCGGTAACGCATTGGTTCTTTCCTCCTTTATCAGTGTCCCGACTCCCTGGATCCCCGTAGGTCGGGAGCTCATCAGTGATTGTCCCTTCTCCGAATGTATAACTTCTTTCAAGCTTAATAGAGATTCTATACAAAAAAAAGGAAAAGTCATATCTTCTCCTGACTTATTCATGAACCTTCGTTGCGAGCGCGCAGTTGAACCGCGGGCCGCCCGGCTTATGCAAGCTGCTTCGTATAAGGGAATCCGCGGGCTTAAGTAAGGTAAATGATAGTTGATTTATTCTGCCGTTTCATGAGATATTCGCACTGGAACAATTCGCCAGTCTGGTGAATTGAAGGAAAACTCGTAAAAAATGGAGGACTGTTATGAGCAAGTGGATCAGAAGTTTTCTCGGTTTGGCTCTTACGGTAGCAATGATTTGCGGCGCAGGATGCACGAAGATGGAAGAAGGTGAAGAGGAAACAGGCGAAGCCGTCGAGGAAACAGGCGAAGCCGCTGAAGAAGCTGCAGACGAAGCAGCCGACGCCGTTGAAGAAACCGGCGACGCCGCTGAAGAAGCTGTCGAGGAAATGTAAAAAAGCGCTAAAGAAATAATACGCTGCCCGGCCGCCCTGTTCATGGTTTGCCCTTATTCAGGGGGCCGGGTATAGTTTTTAAAAAACCACGCCAACGGCCTCACTACTGTCAATTTGCAATTCCAATCGCTGGGCGCGGCCATAAACAGGGTTATCCAATCAGGCCCTATACCCTCCGGAACCTTCTCTCGCAATTTTGAAGGCGTGTTGCCCGAATATCACGGCGCCAGCAAGAAAAAACCTCAGCGCGCAAAGTGAAAGCGTCTTGACTCAAATTCAGTGTATTATAATACTCTGCTGTAATTCAGAGAGGAGTTCTGATGGCAAAAAAATACGCTATTGTAGGAGTCGGAAGCCGTTCACACATGTACTCGCAAGCGCTGCTTGACAAGTACGCTGGCCACAGCAGGCTTGTTGCGGTCTGCGACACCAACCCCGGAAGACTCAACCTGGCGCTGAGCAAATGCGCTGAAGCGGGCGCTGAAACAAAGGGCTACCCCGCCGACGAATTCGAGAAAATGATCCGTGAAACGCAGCCTGATGCGGTCATAGTGACTACAGTTGACCGATATCACGACGATTATATCTGCAAAGCCATGGAAATGGGCTGTGATACCATAACTGAAAAACCCATGACCATCAGTGAGCAGAAATGCCAACGAATTATTAATACCTGCAGGAAAACCAACAGGGACTGCAGGGTGACTTTCAACTACAGGTATTCACCGCCTCGAACCCAGATCAAGGAACTTCTGATGTCGGGAGTGATCGGCGATGTGCTGTCGGTCGATTTCAACTGGCTGCTAAACACGCGCCACGGCGCCGACTATTTCCGACGCTGGCACCGTAACAAGGAAAATTCAGGAGGCCTGCTGGTGCATAAAGCGACACACCATTTTGATCTGATCAACTGGTGGCTTGATACGACACCCCAAAGCGTACACGCGCTTGGAAAGCGAAACTTTTACCTGCCCGAAACGGCCGAGCGCTACGGCCTGAGCAATCGATCAGAAAGGTGCAGCCAGTGCCCGGAATTGAAGAATTGCCGGTTTGCCCTGGACATGAACTCCAAAGAAACTCTTCGCAAGCTGTACCTGGAGACTGAACATTTCGACGGATATTTCCGCGACAAGTGCGTCTTTGGCAAAGATATCGACATTGAAGACACTATGCACCTGATTGTTTCCTACAAAAACGGAGCAACCATGAGTTATTCTCTTAATGCCTTCATGCCATGGGAGGGACTTCAGATTGCAATTAACGGAAGCAAGGGAAGAATAGAGCATATCTGCCAGGAAACCGTATATGTCAGCGGCGACGGCAATGTTCCCGGAAAACTGATAAAGGAAAGCACCAAAACAAAAGTGTATCCCCATTTCGAGACTGCATACGAGGTGGACGTATGGTCTGGAAGCGGTGGCCACGGAGGGGGCGATCCGGCCCTGCTGGAAGATTTGTTCAGTGAATCGCCGCCGCAGGATAAGTACATGAGAGCCTCGGATTACCGCGGCGGAGCATGGTCAATTCTTACCGGAATCGCAGGCAACCATTCCATCGACGAAAATCGCACTGTGCAGATTGACGAACTGATATCGGGACTTGATGAACCGGACTACCCCGCGCCATCCCCGCAGGACTGAGTGGATGCGCCGCAACAACCCTGACCAGTTGCCGGGCGCCATATTGCGGGCTAACTTGTATGTTCAATGAGAACCTTTATGCCAATAGCAATCAACAGTAGCCCGGCGGCCAGTTCCATTTTGCGTTCCAGCAGATGCCCCAGCATTTTGCCTGTGTAAGTCCCCGCGAATGACATGATAAAAGTTATGAACCCTATAACCAGTACCGGGATAATTATTCCAATGTCTACAAAGGAAAGGGTCAGCCCCACAGCCAAAGCATCAATGCTGGTGGCGATTGACAGGATGAAAAGAACGTAGATATTCGTAGGGTCATAGCCTGGCGGACTGCCGAGATTTCTTCGCGATTCATAAATCAGTTTCACTCCAGCGCCGGACAGGAGAGCGAAGGCTACCCAGTGGTCCCATGGTTCAATAAATGTTTTTACACTTTCGCCGGCCATCCATCCGACCAACGGCATGACGCCCTGGAATATTCCAAAGAATGCGGCTATAAGAAGCGCATGGCGCACCTTCATTTCCCGAATAGCTATGCCGCTGGAAATTGATACTGCAAAAGCGTCCATGGCAACAGCAAAAGCTATGGCGATTATTGCAAATATAGACATGGCTGCATTCAGGATGCGATGCTTCCTGTTTCTCCTCACTCTTGTGTGAAACTCGCAAATCTAAAGCCCGCGGCCAGTTCTTGCAAGCTTGATCTGATCGCGGCCTCAGGTTTCCCTGGGTTTTGTTTGTTTTATAATCTGTTCTTTGCGATTATATGGAAATATCAATCTGGAGAACTCTGATCATGCATATTCAAACACTTAACGGCCCTTGGTCCTGCGCTCGCAAAGGAAGCAACGAGATTTACGAAGCCCCTGTGCCGGGCATGGTTCACGACGCGCTCATGGCCAATAAAGTAATTCCCGATCCCTTTTACCGGAACAATGAAGATAAGCAGAGCTGGGTCGGAGAAAGCGACTGGATATATTCGCGGAATTTCACATTGGACAACGACTTGCTGAGGCATGAAAGGGTACTGCTGAGATGTCACGGGCTGGACACGATTGCCTGCATATTTATAAACAGAAAGAAAGTCGCCTCAACCGACAACATGCATCGAAAATGGGAGTTTG
>CAZIXB010000104.1:0-5765 GCA_964543205.1 uncultured Victivallales bacterium | reverse complement strand
AAACGAAATACAGTTTGCCCTGAACGGCTATGGCAAATGGCTGGGCAGCTCTTATTCTTCCGAAGTCGACATGTGGGGCGAGACAAATCAGGTAAGATACGTAACCCCTATCCAGGCCGAGGCTAATCAGGAGGGCGATAGCATAGTTGTAAGGGACAATTTTACCGGCACGAATCAAGTGGTTGTCCGATACGACCTTTCAACCGGAACATACCTGATATTCAGAGCAGCATACCAGGATTTCAACAGTTGGCTGCTGGCATCAACCCAGTATTTCGACGAGAGCCTGACCGAAAGCACAATATCCAGCACGACCAATACCTTCGACCACTGGCCTGTGGACAGCGTTGATCCAGATCCTGAAAAGCCAGACACCATGATTGAAGATATGGAAAGCTGGACAGTCGGCACTTACTATGACGATAACGGGCGCAGCGACCTGAGCGCAAACGGCTGGTATTGCCAGGCTGCGGAAATCATAGGAGAACCCTTCGCCGGCGAGGATCAGGCATTGAGGCTTGATCCAACCGCAGAACACATTTTCCATGGCAAGATATGGCCGCTCCGGGCTACCCTTACGAAAGGACTTGATGCCTTCGAGTTCAAGTACTACTGGTCCGTCACAGAAGACAATAACCTCGCCTATTACAACCTTGGCTCAAACCTGGACAATTACCAGATCACTGCCAGCATCACAGGTACCGAAACTTCGCCAAGGCCGTCATATTCAGCTCTTGCCCGCTATCAGGACACGGATAATTACTACGAGTTCAGACTCAGGAGCAGAGATACCGACAATAGCGACACGATTCTTGAACTTTACCGCCACAAGGATGGAGTCGCAGAGCGCCTTGATGCAACGGCTGATAACAACAACAACTTGAGGGATACAACACAGAACATAACATTTTCTGTCTGCACCAACAACGGCGGACGCGCCTACATACGGTTTGAATCAAACGGAGAAGCGGCAAGATTTCATGACACCAACATAATATCGTCAGTTCTGGCTTCGCCCGGTTCCTTCGGTTTCCTTTGCAACGGCGCGGATATTCGCATAGACAACGTAAAAGTGCGCCACCAACATCGTCAGCATTTCGAAGACTGGGTTGACGATGCCTCCGGCTGGGTAGTGGAAAATGGATATGTGCATGGTACTTATAACGATTGTCGGCTGCCGGGCAATTCCGACGCAACTCTTACAACCCCGTACCTTGGCTATGATGTTGGAACTTTTTATTTCAGTTACAATAAGTACAATGGAGACGGGGCGTGCGAGCTGGCCGTATATGGCTCCAGCGACAATTCAACATGGATAGGCCCTATCACAAACTGGAGCGTAACCGACAGCGGATCCATAACGCTAACCGAAGGACTCACAGGCTATGACTATTTTCAGATACGAAACACAAACTCAACCACGGCCGGGCTCGAGATTGATAACGTGGTTATTACCGAGGATGATGATTTCTACAGCAATTCCTTCGATAGCACCGCTTCAACATCCGACTGGACGGATGTGACAGGCGACATCTGGTACTACGATTCGACTAACGAGACCTACAACCGGCCGGGCTTCGCGGGGCCGCCACTGGATTTTGTGGTACAGAAAGGCTATACCAACGAAAGCTTTTTCTACTCCCCCACAAGCTGGATAGACGTAGCCACAATGACTGCTACCAATATGAGCTACCAGACAGCAAACGTTGAATTTGAATACTGGGATGAGCTGTTTGTTCGAATCAAGCATGATGACGGCCAGGCAAGCCTGGTTCTGGACGACCTTAAACTGACAAAATGGCGCGGAACTGATTCCTATACTGACACCAATGACTGGAAAGCCACCGGGATATGGGTATCCGAGCATTCACCGAGCAACCGATGCATTGAACTGTGGAGGTCAAAGATCAACCCGGACAAACCTCAATATGTGCGCTCCCCTCTCATGGAAGGCATAGGTTCAGTCACTTTCCTGCAAAAGGTAGCCAACGGACCGGCTGAGTTCCAGATTGAAATTGCTTCTGAAGCGGCGCCCGACAGTTTTGTTACCCAGGAAACTGTAACCGTGACAAATGAAGAATGGCAGACCTATACATACATGCTTCAGACAAACAACAATTTCTATGTAAGAATCCGCCACACAACAACCAACCGTAATACTGTCCTTTACATAGACGACATGGAAATTTCAGATTACGCCGAACGAGACATCAGGACATGGGAAGCATATAACACGCTGATAACTCCAAACGAAGACTCGCGTGAGTTCGAGCCCTATCCGGGCTACAGGACAGCGTACCTTAACAACAACCCGACAAACGGAACGGCTGCCGGTGACAACTTCGATCGCGACAGGCCGTATATCCAGTCCCCGCAGATGCCAAACGGCATAGGCGAGATATCGTTCTGGTACAGAAACTGGGAAACAGAGGGCGCCCCGCCGGCCACATTCCACATAGTGTCATCGCCCAGCGACGGAGGCACATATGATGAGTGGACACATATCACAACAATTTCAGGCATAACAAATACGGATTACCGCTATTTCGCAACAAACCATTACAACGCCGATCACAGCTATGTCCGGGTGTACAGCGAAACAAATTCCGGCTACTCGCGCCTGGCGGTGGATAACCTGCTTATCGGCCATCCCCTGGCTGCCGACTTCAGCGTGACCAACCTCACAACTATCCCGGAAGTGCCCCTGTATTCATCATCTGTGGATTTGTCTGTAGACCTGTACAACTTCATACTCAAACCTCAGAACATCAAAGTACGAGCATACTATAACATAGGCTCCAACAACTGGGCACAGTGGGAGAACTGGGGCGCAAGCAACTATATAGACCTTGACCTCATAGCTTCCAGCCCTGCACAACGCTCTTACCAGTCCACAACCTCATCAATTCCTCAGCTCCCAGTCAATACAGTGGTGCAATATTACCTTGAATTCACGTTCGACGGACCTAATTCCGATAAAACAAGCCCGAAAACCTATGCTGTTTTCTCAAACCCGGATTATTATGAGCCAAGAGACCTCAACGAAGGTCACTCGGTCACCAACCCCTACTACTTCGTCCTGGGATCCAGACCAGGCGAAGTGTGGTTGAATGAAGTTAATTATGCCAACAATGGTTTTGAAACTACCAATGAATATATTGAGATAGCCGGACGGGAGGGAATCGATGTTGACGACTGGGAAGTCGAGCTGGTTACTACTGCAGATGTAACTTATGACAGCGCTGTACTCACAAACGGATCTCCTTTTGCCAACACAACAAATGGCTTTGGCTTTATTGTCTATGGCGACCCCGGCGTCAATAATGTAGACCTGGTTTTCGAAACGCCTTCGAGTCAAAATATTGAGAAAAACAGCGGCGCAAGACTCGTTAGAGGCATGGGGGCCCATGCAGATAAAATATGCTGGGGAGACCCTGATACACTGGATACATTGACATCAAAGGGTTACAGGTACATAGGAGAAAAATATACTATCTATGCTTTCTCACCACTCTATGCAACGGGAACAGGTATAGAGCAGGATGATTTCACAGAATGGGAATTCAACACATCCAGCGGTTCCTGGTACTCACCTGGAAACGAAAATGAATCACAAACTATGATCGCTTATCAATCAACTCAGACTCTTACAGTGGCATCAGCTTTCGGCACACCTTCCCCGGCAACTGGAACCAACGCATATCCAAGGGGAACTACTTTGACCTGCGCCATAACCGATTCACCCATAAACATCGGCGTCCTTTCCACCCAGTATCTCTGCACTGGATGGAGCGGCAGCGGCGATATCCCGACTTCAGGCTCCACCACCAACACCGGTGAAATCATGCTGCTTACCGACTCATCCATCACATGGCAGTGGGTCACCAACGTCTATCTCGACGTGCAGACAAACGGGAACGGATCGGTGGATAACACTGGCTGGTTCGAACAACATTCAGCCGTAACAGTAACGGCTACCGCAGCCGAATATAACGCGTTCACCGGATGGACCGGAGATACCAACGGATGCAACATATCGTCGAATGTTTTAACAATAGATCCGCTTTCCGAACCGCGGGGCCCGATTACCGCTAATTTCGAGTCCACTGACCGCACTCTTGATGTGACTACAACTTATGCCGCAACAAATATCGCGCCGCCGCCCGGATCTCATGTCTACCATGACAACGAGCCACTCTCAGCCGTGGTCAGTAACCGCTCAGTCTACAAAGGCACAATGGCAACACAGTACTGGGTCACAGGCTGGAGCCAAACCGGAAGTGTGCCTGAAATGCCTGCTATCGGCACAGAGACTAGTTTTGTATGGGAATGCGATGCGGGAGTTGAAACATGGAACGGGAATGACGGCGATAATTGGGTGGCGATCCTGGTTGCCGATGGAGACGAAAACGGGCTTGGAAACTTCACCCGCGACAATTTCGCCACCAATGGAATTTCTATTGGCGACGATCGCATACTTGACAATACAACGGTTCTGGACTTTGGCGGCAGTCTTTACTGGAATACAACGGCAGCAAACCCAACAGGTTTGAGAGTTTACTCGGTTGTCTTCAACAGTACCGACATATCCACGGCCACTCACTATATCGTCCCCACCAATGCGAACACATTCTTTACCATCGACGGACAGGATTACGACTGCGGCACGGCCCTTGCAGGCGAATGGACACCTCTTGTAGCTCCCCAGACAAACAATACAGCCATAAGCACAGGGCCCTTCAATATAACATCTGATTCCAGCATAAACTGGGTCTGGCAGACAAATCATTACCTTGACATCTCAGTAAGCGGCAGCGGCATCGTAGATGTGGCAAGCGGCTGGTTCGAGTCAACAAGCAATGTTACAATAACAGCATATCCTGAAACCGGCTATACGCTTGACGCCTGGACAGGCAATACAAACGGATGCGTCATAGACAACCTCCAGATTGAAGCGCCAATGACCGTTGCCAGAAACATCACTGCCGCCTTTATTCCGGAATCAAATGACACAACTGATCAAGGAACTCCGTATTCGTGGCTCGATGATTACTACACGTCCGACTACGATTACTGGGACACTAACGATTCGGACTCCGACGGATTGGCCGGATGGATGGAATATGTCACAGGGACGGATCCGACAAACGACCAGTCAACTTTTGAAATACTCGAGGTAGGTTATGCTGATGGCTCAAACTTTTTAAAGTGGTACGCAACCACCAATAGCGGGGTCTATACACCGTTTGGAATCTACAGGACAACAAATATATTGGAAGGATGGGGTTCGCCATATGTCACAAACGTGGGTCCGCGCGATCCCGACGGAACTGGAACAAACACATGGTGGGATACAAACCTGCCGCCAGCCGATGTCCCGGTATATTATCGCCCATACGTTACCTGGACCAACAGTCCGTAGACACACAAGAAGTCAGTACTTCTGGCAGGGACACAACTCGGAAATAGAGTTTCTAAAATGTGTGGATGATTCCATTGTGCCCATTGAAGTAAAGGCAGGATCAGCAACCCGGTCAAAAAGCCTGATGGCTTTCGCTCAGAAATACAATCCGCCACTCAAGATCAAAGTAACTGCCCGCAACCTTGACAGAACAAATCCGGACACGCATAACCATCCGTTGTATCTGGCATCAAAAATTTAGCCTGCATATCTCACACTTTTTCGAGCCGAAACGGTTCAGAGCGCTGTTAGCCCGACTTTCGCTATTCGAGGCTGATTCTGACTTTTTTTGGGTATTCGGCAA
>CAZIXB010000103.1:0-5800 GCA_964543205.1 uncultured Victivallales bacterium | reverse complement strand
AAGATTTCAGCAACAGCCGTGAAGCCGGAGGCAAGGATTACAGAGAAAAAGGCGTAGCCTTCAGAATCCTGGCCAGTCTTTGCCGCCTGCTTTCGCCAATACTTTGAATAAACAAGCCGCAGGATCCGATCAAACTATTTCGCTCTTCAATAGCGGGGGCCATAAACTATTTCAGCGGGAGCGCTCGAGATAGCGGTTGAGCCGCCCGGGCAGGGAAATCATAGATTCTTCTTTTCAAACCAGGCAAAAAGCGAAAGGAAGATGACTACAAGAACTGTAATCACAAGCCAGGGCGATACGCCGAGAAGCCCGGGAAGAGTTATCTTGCCGAAATTGCCCCAAGACGCCACAGTGTTTTTCATAACAGGGTAAGCTTCTGCGTAAAGCGCTGCGCCGGCAAGCATGCCCAAGACAGCCCAGATAGCATGCCATCGGCCTTCGCCCAGAGCCCCTACGGAGGTGCCCGGACAGTAGCCCATGACAGCCCATCCAACACCGAACAGCAATCCGCCAATCAAATTGGCGCCAACGTTTGTGGCCTTGACGCTTAATTCAACCAGGCCTGCGTGAACTGACAAATTGATGCCGATCATCCCCACAACAATGGCAGAGAGCATGAATTTCAGGATTGTCATATCGCGCAGCAGCAGGGCCCCCACCTGTTTTTCAAAACGAAGAACGCGCCCTTGCTGCAGTAAGGAACCGAAGAGTATTCCTGTCAACAGACCGAGAATGAGTTCCATTATTCTCCTCCTTTCGCCGGTAGCTTGTAGACCAGATGAGCAACCACAACACCCGCGGTGAAGAAAGCGGCAATCGCGATGAATCCGCTGATCGACAACTGCATCAATCCGCTCAATCCATGGCCACTGGGACAGCCGCCAGCAAGACGCGCCCCGAACATTGCCACAATGCCTCCCAGAAAAGCGCCAATTGCTCTGACTGCAACTCTTTTGCCGAACCTGTCCGCCCAGATGGGAGGAACACTTTCAATCTTGAAACTCCTGTCGACCATAGAGGTGACAAACGAGCCGATTAATATCCCTGCAACTACCATGAATTGCCAATCGACTTTAACTTTTTTGGATTGATAATAGTCGTTGTCCTCAACATGATCGGCTGCCACTGTCTTCTCCAGCATGCCTGCCGATCTCACAAACGTGGTCGATGCCCCGAGATACTTGGGACTCCCAAGGATTTTTGTTGAGACAATAACTGATGCCGTAGCCAGAACTCCCACCAGGGCGCCGGCCAAATACGGGCGCCAGGATTTTAAGGCTGTCATATCAACATCTCCTTTCTTTTGTGCGTCTGTCCAGAACGGGAAAGGGATCTTTCCCGGGGGCAGTTAGCCCGCATATTTCTGATTTTAAGTGAACCTGTAGGCATCGGTCAAGGTTTGAGTGTGACTGCCGATTTGATATGCGGGTTAATATGTGAGCGCGTGGGGTTGTGGCTTTATGATGGCAATTTGATTGGGGCCGAAGGCGCTATCAGTCTTTACTTCTGCTATTGCCTTGGCTGTCTGAGGTTTTGTACCGGTTCTTTTTCCCGGCAGCCTACAACTCTTGGCGTACAGATTTTGTCCAGGGCGTTGGCAAACAGGTTCATGATGAGAATCGCGATTCCGATGCCGCCAGGCAGGTCCAGCACAATTCGCAGCGCGGCGGTCAGGACGCCAACCAGGAAAGCAAAAAGGATTTTAGCTTTAACTTTCATCGGCCCTGAACTGTAGTCGGTAACCATATATACAGCCGCGAAAAGAAGGGCGCCGCTGAGCGCATGATAGGCGGTGAATGTAAGGTTGAACCCGCTGTATGGCAAAATTATTGCCGCGACCCCCAGCATGACGGCCATGGGCGCCTTGGGATCGATTATTTTTCTGCATGCCAGGTAGCCAAAACCAAGTATAATGAAAAGCTTGGATGTTGTTCCTATTTCGCCTCCGATATAACCCCAAAAAAGATCCTCAAGCGGCGGCAGTTCAGGCGATAATGAGCGTGAAAAATGGCCGATATATTCCAGCGGGGTTGCCGTGGAAACCGCATCTGTTCCGGGCATGACCCACTGCGTTATGCGCGGCTCGAAGAATATTTTGAGCATTACTCTAGCGCCAACGGCGGGGTTCAGAATGTTGCGCCCGAGTCCGCCGGAAAGCTGCTTGATTACAATTATGGCAAAGGCGTTGCCAAGTATTATTGCCCATAATGGCGCAGTTACGGGAAGTGAAAGGGCCACCAGTAGACCGGTGACTGCCGCGCTATAGTCGCGCACAGTTATTTCTTTGCCTGCAGCCTTCTGATATGCGGCCTCGAACAAGACCGCGCTTACGACGCCTGTCACGCACATTACCAGCGCCCTGGCCCCGAACAGGCACACGGCGGCTGCTGCAGGAAAGAGCAAGGCGGCTATAACATCGCGCATTATACCGGCATCGGTTTTGCTGCTGTGCAGATGAGGCGCCGGTTCAGTCGACAGGTTCATGGTCATGCTTGGCATTGTCAGTCCGTTTGTTCCTGTTCTTGCTTAAGACGGTCAATTGCTGACTTAATATCTTCCAGAAGCGGAATGAGAGAAGGGCAGATATATGAACAGCAGCCGCAGCGGATACAGGACCGAGCCTTCAAAGCATTGCATAGGTCAAGGCGTCCTTTCCGATAGGCGTTACTGATCATTATGGGCTGGAGGTTGACCGGGCACACGTGGATACATCGGCCGCAGCGTATACATGCACTTTCCGAAGCCCTTGCCGCCGACTCCTTGCCAAGACATAGTATGGTTGTTGTATCCTTAACTGCCGGAATGTCAAGGTCGGTAAAAGGCGTTCCCATCATTGCTCCGCCGTTTATTATCTTGCCGACTCCGGTCTTGAAACCTCCGCAAAAATCGATCAAAGCGCGAACAGGTGTTCCTATCTTCGTTAAAATGTTCTGTGGATTGGCAATCGCCGGCCCGGTAACGGTAATGACCCGCTCGACCAATGGCCTTCCTTGAAATACAGCGTCGTGAATGGCTTTTATTGTGCTTACGTTGGATGTGAGCGCGCCAAGCTGATTCGGGAACATGCCGGAAGGAATTTCAATGCCGAATACATTGCGGAGAAGCATTCCTTGATCTCCCTGTGGATAGCGCCCTTTCACTTTTTGCACCTTGATATTCCGATATTCCGATTCGCGGATCTTGTTTTTCAGAAGAGCTATGGCGTCGGGCTTATCTTCTTCGACGGCAATGACGTTGTATTCGGTGTTGAAAAGCTGCCGCATGAGTTCCACCGTGCGGAGAATTTCTTCGGGAAATTCCAGCATTACGCGGTGGTCTGTTGTGGAGTAAGGTTCACATTCGGCGCCGTTGATCAGCATATATCTGTGGCCGTCGATTGTGGCGAATTTAACATGCGCTGGAAAACCGGCTCCGCCTTTGCCGGTTATTCCGCTCTCCTCCAGTCTGCCAAGGAACTCATCAAGTGAACTGTTTTTGTCCAGGGGCTCCAGGTTTTCTTCTTCGTCAAGGCCATTGTTTTCGATAACAATCGACCGGGAAGGACCCCTGAAACTGTCTCGTGTTTCTATTGCTTTGACTGAGCCGGAAACCGAACTGTGGATATTGGCCGATACATGTTCCATAGCCCCGGCGATCAATGTCCCCTTCTTAACATAATCTCCCTTTTTCACAAGGACCCTTGCCGGAGCGCCGGAGTGCATCATTACGGGAAAAACCAGCTCCTTAGGGTCAGGGCCTTTGACTATTGCTTTCCTTCTGGTTCTCTGCTTGTGTCCCTGGACTGGGATCCCTTTGCGGTGTGTAAGAAGCCTTTTCATGTGACTCAATTAACTATTAGGTTTTCCGTATTCCATTTTTCCCGAGGCTGCCCCGCCGCGCTTTTTGGGTAACCTGGTTTTGCCGGGAGCTCCTGCGGACGTTTTTCTGGAGTATTCGGCAGTAAATGCAGTTGCAGCGTCCTTCTTTTCCTATGCTGACCAGCGGATTTTTACGGTTCATTTTGACGCTTTGGTCAATCATATCTTTTACAGGTCCGCAATGAATTATGTCTTCGCCCAGCGGGGCGGTTTTAAGGGCGCCGCTTTGCCGGAGGGGGGCGGCCATTGTTTTTTCAAAGTGGCCGACATGAAAGGGCGCATTGGGAATGGTATGAATTTTCCGCCTGCCGTTTGGCGCGACAGAATGGGCAATGCAGGAACGTTGGGGCAGATTTATCCATGTTTCGCCGACGTGAAACACAGTTGCGCTCTTGACCGGACACATCAGCAGTACCTGTCCGCCGTCCTCGTAAAACCTTCCCCAGAAGCCGTTGCGATCAAAAGGCGCGGCGTCCGGGTTATGCGGCAGAGTAAGGCACATGGCTTTTGGACCAAGGGCGGCCACTGAGTGGGTGGGATGAGCGCTGCGGATGACGCCTTTCAGTTTCCTGAAGTATTCGCTTACGGCTCCCACCTGTGATTTAGAGTCAGGCCGGAAGGGCTTCCTGCCAAGTATGCTCAGGGAATGGGCCGGCATGATCAAGGTTCCTTCTTTCCCAATCTGTTTTCTCACTGACTTGATAATAGTTTCGGCGCCACCGCGGATATAGCCGAAACGGCTGAGCGAAGCATGAAGCATCACGGTAGCGCCTTTTTTTACACCCGCAGCGACAAGCGCTTTTTCTATCTCCCTGCCGGTAATTATGAGCCTGAGCGAAACCTTGTTGTTCCTGGCAAGGCGCCTGGTGAGTTCTACGGCAGCAGGGATGTCGGCTTCCAGGCCTATGCTTCGCATGTAATCGATAATTTCCAGCAGAGTCTGTTTGCCGCGGAAGAAAGCGGTCGGAATCCATGCATGTTCCGGCGCGCTTGATTTGCCGGCCCGGCTTGTATTTGATTTCAGCTTCTTTATGCCTTGTTGGTTCATGCAGTCTCCAAAGCCGGGGCAGCCGTAAAACATTGCCAGGGGAACGAGTTTATCGGCGGCATTTCGCCATTGCCTGGTATCTGCCCTTCGAACCGGCTTGCGGAACCGGCAGACCTTCTGTTCCTGTGCGCGGATCTTTTTGTGAAGCTTGTCAATTTGTACAGTTTCCGGCCAGAGCCCGGTTTTCTTATCCACTCCGGCCCGGTAGTAATCTTCCGGCATATTGCCTTCTACGGTGTGCTTTGGCTTCAGGAAAGCTGTCTCTATCGTTTTGAGTTGCGCCAGGCTCCTGTTTGCGGAAACGGCCTTGCGTTTTTTTGTCGCTCCGTCGCTGCGCCTGATCGAGTTTGCCAGTTCCAGCAGGTCGTCGTTGTTGGCGCGGGACATCATATAGAGGAATGCGGTTGTCGCAGCGCCGGCCCATTTGATGCTGTCTGCGGACGGGCTTTTGTGGCCCTGTGCAGGGTGAGGAGTAGTGATGTCTGTTTTCTGTTCAAGCGAACAATGTCCGCCGGGATAATTTATCCACGGTGTCGCCATGCCTATGGAGTTGTTATCTCCTGCTGAGATTATTTTTGTTCCACAGATTTCGTTGGCTGTTTTTGCGCTCTTGTCCATGAACAGGGATGCGAAGTGGGGCCGGTGAATTAATTCCTTATGGAGCATCATGACTGGAGGATCTTTGGCCGTGCCGGCCCCGGCCATATCGAGATTAAGTCCGCCAATAAACTGCTGCGGTTTTTTCTGGAGGTTCAGCCACATCCGCATTCCCTGGAACTTCGCGGAGAAGAAGAAGCATATTCCCCGCTCCTGGGGGCGTTTTCGCTGGTGGTTGAGCCTGGTTAGTATCCTCAGCGCCTCGATGGCAACGCCGCAACTTGAAGCATTAATTCCG
>CAZIXB010000102.1:0-5928 GCA_964543205.1 uncultured Victivallales bacterium | reverse complement strand
ACTAACGGCGCTCTGAACCGTTTCTGCTCGAAAAAGTGTGAGATATGCGGGCTAAAAGGACGCTCAATCTATAATATGAGCGGAACTCAGAATGCATTGTCCGAAATGCGCCGGACAGCTTCACGTTGAACTGTGAGGTTGTTTTTGCGGGTGTAAGTCATGATGCCTACATTAATAGGCACAACCAAATTGCGAATACAAAGACGCGCCGGAGCATTTGACTAAAGCGCCAACAGGCTCTATTCTTGGTGTCAAGCAGCAGCTACCGAAGTGCCGCTCTGGTATAAAGCGCTATGGGTTCGGGGACATGTGATGGTTGCCTTTGTGAGGCGCCACACAACATAATGGAAGACAGCCTATAGCGCGTCAACCAACTCGGCGATAGAACCCGAGACAGGAGGAGGTGAAAGACAGTGGTAGCAAAGAAGAAAGCAGCAAAGAAGAAGACGGCCAAGAAGAAGACAGCAAAGAAGAAGACGGCCAAGAAGAAGGCTCCTAAGAAGGTAGCCAAGAAGAAAACAGCCAAAAAGAAGGCTCCTAAGAAGAAGGTAGCCAAGAAGAAGACAGCAAAGAAGAAGACAGCGAAGAAAAAAAAGAAATAGTGGCGCAGGGGCTATAGCCTGATCTATTCATCAACTTCGGTGGTTAATGATTAGGTCACTTCGGCGCGACAAATTGCGTCCAAGATGTGACGCGAGCTGCCAGCGCGGTTCGCGAACTTGGATAGAGCCCATGGGTAAGACAAATGGCGGTTACAGGAGGCGATACTTCTGTGCCGCCATTTTTTTGTCCATTATACCGGTTTGACAGCAAGGAGCATGATTTATAGAATGCTTTAAACGGGGGATTCAAGTGACTATTGGAGCTTTTAATTTTCTTTTTATGGCGAATTTGAGCCTGGCGTGGGGGCAGTCTAATGCTGCCGGCAAAATAATTGTAGTTTTTTTGTTTGTTGGTTCCATTTTTGCGTGGTCTATTATGATCACGAAATTCTGCCAGCTTAAACAGGCGAAGACAAAATCAGCGGCTTTTTTGCGCGCGTACCGGAGAGAAAAGGATCCGGTGGGACTTTTTCTGAAGCGGCAGAAATTCCAGCAAAGTCCTTTGTATTCCATATATCAGCATACATGTTCAGCGCTGGGCGCAGCGTTTGAGACTACTGGTGTTGATTCATCTGATTTGTTAATGGGAAATATAAATTCGAACCGGAGCCGGCTGGGCAAGGTTGAAGTCAGCTCGGTTAGAAATGTTGCGGAAAGAACGATGGCTGATGAATGTCTTCTGCTTGAAAACAGCATGGGCTTTCTGGCGACGGCTGCGTCTACTGCTCCATTCCTCGGGCTGCTTGGAACCGTATGGGGTGTTATGGACGCGTTCGGCGGTATGGTTGTAAAAGGTTCAGCTATGTTGTCTGAAGTAGCTCCGGGAATCTCAGGAGCGCTGCTTACAACTGTTGTGGGATTGCTTGTAGCGCTTCCGTCTGCTATCGGCTACAACATCCTGAGTGACAAGATCAGGCGTTTTTCGGTGGAAGTAGACAATTTTACCCAGGAGCTCACTTCGAATATAGAAAGACGTTATCTTTCTGAATAACTTGCGGGAAACAGCAAAATGGCTCGACGCACACAACTTGTCTCACTTAAGCAGATAAGCGAAATCAATCTTACGCCCCTGATGGATTTGACTTTCATCCTGCTGATAACTTTCATTATCACCTTTCCGCTCCTGGAGCAGGGCATTCCCGTGAACCTGCCGGAAGGAAAAGCGCAGGATCTTGAGCCGGAACAATCGCATACGGTTACGCTGAAGAAGAATGGGGAGCTTTACTTTGATAATTCAGGCGTAAGCATAGCCGATCTGGAAAGAAGGCTGGCTGCAGTCCGAGCGGTGAATCCGTCGGCTTCCGTGATGGTCAGGGCCGACAAACAGATCATCTATGACAGGGTTGTAGACATTCTCAAGCTGCTTAAAGAGGCGGGAATTTCAAACATGGCCCTGGTTACTGAACCGGGTAAAGATTAATATGGGTTCGAATTTTATAAAGTGTTTCGGCATCGTGGCGGCAGTGCATGCCGGAATAGTGATCGTTATGCTTGCATTTGGAGCAATAAAGGGTCTGTTCAAGGATAAATCGCCTGAATATGTCCCGATTACGTTTATGCAGGCGCCTGCAGTTGCGGATGAACCGGCGCATTTTGTGGAACCTGAGCCTGAGCCTGCCGGCGAGACTGAACCCGAGCCGCCGCCGCAAAAAGATCCTGAGCCGGTGGAAACACAGCCTAAGAGAACGCCTGTTGAAGTCAGCGACAGGATTGTCGAACGCGCCGTGGAGAAGCAGAAGACTGCGCGCATTACGGAAGACAGGATACGGGAAGCTCTTTCGGAAGGGGCGTCTCACTCTAGACCGGTCACCGATGACAATGACCGTTTCTACCAGGAGCTCATACGCCGCAGGTTTCACGAGGCATGGGCTCAACCCGGCGCTGAAGGGACTGAAGGTTTGATAGTTAAAGCCAGAATCACCCTTGGCCCGGGCGGCCGCGTTACAGCGGCCATGCTGGTTAACGGATCAGGGAATCCAGCCATGGATCGTTCAGTATCGGATGCTCTTGAATCTGTTGACAGGATAGATGGACTTTCGGAAGAATTTGTTGAGAGAAATAAGAACGTAACAATAGCTTTTGAGGTGCAATAATGGAATATGGCAAGACGTTTTCAAGATGTGCATGTTTTTTTCTTTTTTTTGTTGTCCTGGCCGCGGGCGCGGCGGAAATAAAAATAGTCAAGACCGGCGCGGTGCGATCGAATATCGATATGCACAACTTTAAAAACGACGGCAGCAAGTCATCGATTATTTTTGAAAAAACGCTGCGAAACGATCTTGAACGCTGGGGCTGGTTTAAAGTAGTCGACGGCGGGGCGGGCATCCAGTTGTCAGGGCAATGCGCAGAGGACAAGGGCATCAATAGAGTTACATGCTCTGTTCGCGGCGGCTCCACGCGCTATCTTAACAAAACATTTCGCGGCAAAGCCGAAGACGCCGATGAATTGGCGCATGAAGTTGCAGACAGAATTGTGGAAGCTGTAAAGGGTGTTCCCGGCGTAGCATCGGCTCGCATTGCCATGGTTGGAGTGCGTGGCGGAAAAAAAGATCTTTACCTGTGCAATTCGGATGGCAGCGGTTTTGTCCAGCTTACGCGCGATGGAGCGGTTTGCGTGGCCCCCTCCTGGTCGCCGGACGGCAAGACGCTGGCGTATACTTCCTTTCACGGCGGGTTTCCGGATATCTATCTCATCGATCTGTCCAGCCACAGGCGAAAAAAGCTTATGAGCTATCCGGGATTGAACCTCGGCGCGTCTATTTCGGCGGACGGACGTTTCCTTGCAGCTGTACTATCCAAGGACGGGAATCCTGAGCTTTACGTGATGAAGATGGACAACCGGAAATTGCGCAGACTTACAAGGACGGCAAACGCGGTTGAGACAAGTCCCTCATGGTCGCCGGAAGGAAAGGAGATTGTCTATGTTGCGGATGAATCGGGATTGCCCCAGATTTACATTATGGACTCCTCTGGAGGCGGGAAAAGGCGTTTGACTTACAGGGGATCCCAGAATGTTGCGCCCGACTGGGGGCCTGGAGGTGAAATTGTCTACAGCAGTAAACGTGGCAGGCATTATCAGATATGCCTGAAGGATTCCGAAGGCGGGAAATCCCGGGTGTTGACTGACGGAAACGCCGATCATGAGGATCCGTCCTGGGCGGCAGACGGCAGGCACATTGTTTATACACGCACGGTCGGGTACCGTTCAAATCTCTATATTCTTGACACCATGGGGGGGGCTCCACTACGTTTAACTCGAGTCAAGGGAGATTGGCATTCGCCTACGTGGTCGCCCAGATGACAAACGGCGCCATTTGATTAACGGAAATACTCAGGAGCAGAAAATGTCAAAGAAAATAAGTTGTATGGGCTTGGCTTGTTCACTTTTGTGCGCAGTAATCTTGAGCTCGGGATGTCGAACTCCGTGGGGGGGCGGCAAGGACAGAGAACCGCCCTCCGGGATATTGGATCCCGAGGAACTGGAAGGCAACGTGGCCCTTGGCGAGAGATTTGCGATGGGGACGCTGGTGAAGGAAGTCAATTTCGGCAGGGTTTATTTTGCTTATGACAGTTACCAGTTGCCACGCAGTGAAATCCCCAAGATTGAAGAAGTGGCAGACTACATGGAGCAAAACAGGGACGTGCGTCTTATCGTTGAAGGCCATTGCGATGAAAGAGGAAGCCGGGAATACAATATGGCGTTGGGAGAACACAGGGCTCTGGCCGTAAGGGCTTATCTGGTCGGGCTTGGCATAAACAGCTCCAGAATTCAGACTCGCAGTTACGGAGAAGAAAAACCCCTTGATCCTGGACACAACGAGGCTGCCTGGCGCAAAAACAGAAGGGTCGAGTTTGTCCTTTACCGGTAGCCAGGATTATTGATGGCAATGAACAGATGCCGGCGGGATGCTCGGATGCTCCGCCGTCCAGTGAGCATTGCATGAGCAAATACCGGAATCTTTAAGGCATATTTGAATGGACCCAAGCACCTTGTATTCTTTTCTCGCTTTTGCAGGCCAGATCGGTTCATGGGAAATTGTCCTGATTTTTGCAGTTCTTCTGGTTGTTTTCGGTCCGCGAAGGCTGCCCGAAATAGCCAGATCCCTGGGAAAGGCTATTGACCAGTTGCAGAGATTTTCCCGTGAATTCCACGATCAGATTATAACCGCTGATATTGAACTGCCTCAGGACGAAAGATCTTCGGATGATAATCCGGACCTGAAACAAGAAAACGCCGGTTTGGATAATGCCGGGGTAGCCCCAACCAGGACTGCGGGGAAAGGAACTGAAGATGGGCTTGCCGGATAACACAGCGCACGGCGAGGCAAAGCCTTTTCTCGAGCACCTGAGTGAACTGCGCACTGTGATAATACGCAGCGGTCTTCTCCTTGCAGGCGGAGTTATACTGATGATTCCATTTACGCCGTTTGCCTTGAAACTGGCAATGATGCCGTTGAGAGTAATAGGTATTGACTATAGCGAATTTTTAGTGCCGCTAAGCGTAGGCAGCGGCTTCAGCGTTGCCATCAGGATTTCCCTCTGGGGCGGTCTGCTGCTCAGCGCTCCTTTCATTGTTCTTGTTGCGGGCCGTTTCATTTTTCCTGCATTGACTTCAGGGGAGAAACAGGCCGTTTCGCAATCGGGCAGTTATGCGGTGATCCTTTTTTTTCTTGGCGCAGCCGTATGTTATTTTACTACTTTGCCTTTTGCGTTAAGAGCAATGATAGGCATTAACGATTGGCTTGGATTGAAATGCAACTTCATTGATGTGCGCGATTATGTGTCTTTCGTCATTCGTCTCCTGCTGGCTTTCGGCCTGGCATTTGAGCTTCCCGTGGTAGTGCTTGCAATGTCGGCGATGGGGGTTGTGGACGCGCGGCAATTAAGAAGCAAGCGGCCGTATGTGTGGGTTGCTCTTATGGTTGCGGCTATGTTTCTTACACCCCCCGATCCCATAACCCAACTTCTTCTTGCATTGCCGCTTGCCCTGCTGTACGAACTGTGTATCTGGACGATTGCCCGCAGAGAGAAACAGCGTACCCGGGACAACGCCCGGGACGGTCGGCGCTATTAAGAATTTTAGAAAAAATAATGAACGAGTTGTGTGAGCGCAGAACCCGCCGGTAGAAAAGGATGAACATATGGAAAAGATGGAATTTAACGGGTGGCCGAACTGCCTGCGCCTTTCTGACGGCAGGGTCGAGGCTGTCGTAACTACCGACGTAGGTCCGCGAATTATGCGTTATGCGTTTCCCGGCGGTCCGAATATACTTAAAGAAGTAGCCGGCGAGCAGGGCGGCTCTGGGGAGATTGACTGGAAAATCAG
>CAZIXB010000101.1:0-5935 GCA_964543205.1 uncultured Victivallales bacterium | reverse complement strand
TTTACGCCGGATAGCGGACAGACAGCTACGAAATTCTGTGAGATATGCGGGCTAACAGCGCTCTGAACCGTTTCTACTCGAAAAAGTGTGAGATATGCGGGCTAATGACTTTGACCTGTTGCTGTATTTCTTTGGGTTCCCTTGGGCATATTGATTCGCGGGTGCGCTCTTTTTTGTTGTCTCTGCCTGAATATTTATGGATGTTCTTTTGTTTTAGAGTGTAAGGAGCGGGCATGTTACTTGACAGGGTGCCAAAATTCAGCAAGCCATTCGTATACGCGGCGCTGCTTGATACCGTTGGCTTCGGCTTGCTTTTGGGCGCGATACAGCCTTTTGCAGGTGTAATGGCGAGGCGGATGGGGGCAGGGCCGGTGCTTTTGGGATTTCTGGCAGTTGCTCAATTCCTGGGTTTTATCAGTTCGAGCATGGTGTCGCGTCTTCTTTTCCGTTATCAATGGGGCAGGCTTATCGGAGTGTTTCGTCTTCTGGGAAGATGCGGGGTTATTCTCATGTGTGTAGTAAACACGCCGCTTGCATTTGTGTCTATTCTGGTGTTCCTGAAGGCTACCACAAGCTGGGGCAAGGTTGTTTTTCAGTCGCTTATGAGATGCCACGTTCGCAGCAAGGTAAGGCCGAATGTGATGAAATGGGTGCGCGCAATCGGAATGCTGATCTCAGTACCTGCGGCATGGCTTGTGGGGAACCTGCTTGATTTGTATCCCGGTTCGTACAGGGTCATTTTTCCTGTGGCCGGGTTGTTGGCAGTCATGTCCAGCCTGTCTTTCTTCAAGGTTCCGCGCAGAGAGGCTGAGCGGCGGGCACACGAAACTTCGTGCGGATTCTTTGACGAAATCAAACTGCTTGTGGCTGACAGACGTTTTCTCTGGTTCATGCTGGCGTTATTTATCGGCGGGTTTGGAGAGAAAATTGCAATGCCGATAAACCCAATATATTTTGCGGATGTTCTCCAGTTGAAATATTCGGATGTCGGTCTGACACTCGGTGTGGTGGGGCCGCTGCTGTCGGTTTGCGGCTTTTTATTCTGGGGAAAGTGCGCGGGAAGGTTCAGTCCCTTGAACGTTCTTATTGTGTGCATATTTATAAAGGCTCTAAAACCTGTGCTGTGGGCGTTGGCGTCTGTTGAGGGGTTTCCTGTAATGCCTTGCCTGTTGAGCGGCGCGGCAATTTTCCGTTTCATGATAGCGGGAATGGAGATTGGCTCAGTTCTGTCGGTGCTCAACATGAGCAGGGGCAATTCGGCGCATCTTTATGTGGGCATACATTATCTGCTGCTGGGACTCCGCGGCCTGTTGGGCCCGACGCTGGGTGTTGTTCTGTATAAGGCCGGAATGGAGGCGCAATATATTTACTGGCTGGTTGCCGCGGTTGTGTTGGCCGGCGGATCGGCCCTTCTGATCTTTAAAGCGGTCGATTCCCGTTGATTTTTTCTGCAACCCTATGCTTGTGAAGCGCAAGGATCTCGGGATGAATCAGACCGTGTCATATTTTACTCGGATTGCTTGCCGACGTAGTCAGCCAGGTTGGAGATGGATTTGATTCCAAGTTGGCCGGCTTGTTTCTCGCGCATCAGCAGGGTGTAGGTATTGTTGAATTGGACACGGTCAAGCCAAACGAGTCCTTTATCCTTGTCAGTCTCTTTGACCCAATCGTACACTTTAGCAGGATCGCGCATTATTGCAGGGTCGCCTTGCTCGTGAAATACTGTATAAGCAGTGCCGGTGTATTCGTAGTAAAGATCGATCTGGTCATTAATCAGTGATTTCCTTGCGATTACCGAACCGACGCCGGTTCTAAGTTCGACTGCATAGCCTTGCCGTTCCAGGAGGGCCGCAGCCATCTCCGCGAGAATATACTGTTCGGTGAAGTTCTTTCCGCCTACCACAATTTCCGTTTTTTCTTCGCCATTTTTTTCTTCCTTTTTGCCCTGTTTCACTATCAAACCTTCTTCTTCAAGCCATTTCAGGGCGACCTCTTTCGCGTCCTTGTGCTCGACATCCACCTGTCTGTTAAGCTTACGCATTGCTTCAGTGGTAAGCTTTTCAGTCAAAGGCGCAAGCACGTCCTGGATTTCAGGATGTTTGTCCATAATTTCTTTGCGCACAACCGGCGCAGGATTGTAGACGGGAAAAAACTGTTTGTTGTCTTCAAGGGCAACGAATCTGAAAGCGTCAATGCGTCCATCAGTGGCAAAGCCCATGGCGACGTCCACCTGTCCGTTTTTCAGGGCCTTGTATGTCAGGCCGATCGACATTTTTCTGATATTACTGTGGTCGGGTTTGAAGTCATAAGCTTCAAGGAGCTTCTGGAACCCGTCGGGTCGTTCGAAGAATTCCACTCCGACAGCAAAGGTCAGGTCTTCTTTGTCTGGCTTCCCGGCCTGCTGTTGTTTGTCATCTTTCGCGCAGCCGGAAGAGTTAAGGCACAAGGCTGCAAGAAAAAGTGTGATAGTTATTTGTTTCATTGGAATCCTCCCTGTTGTTGCCATCTGTTCTATCAAGATAGACGGGCAGGTGGCAAGAAGGAAGCTGGGGGCTGGTTGCTGGGTTAGGCTTTTTCCAGTCTGAGGCCGCGGGGGATCAGGGCGTAGCGGAGGAGGCTGCAGAGGAAGTCGGCGAACAATGCCATTACTGTTACAGGGATCGCGCCTGCCAGCATTTTTTCTGTTTGCATCATGTCTATGCCGGTAAAAATAAGTTCACCGAGGCCGCCGGCTCCAATTAGATAGGCAAGCGCGGCCGTGCCGATGTTGATTATCAGCGCTACGCGGAAGCCGGTGAGAATCACGCGCATGGAATTAGGCAGTTCAACGGATACAAGGATACGGAACGGGGTCATGCCCATACCTTTGGCGGCGTCTATCATGGATGGGGGCACCGAGGTGATCCCGGCCAGGGTATTGCGAGCAATCGGGAGAACTGAATAGATAAAGAGCGCAAAGATTGCGGTTTTAGCGCCTATATTAAGGACGCCCATTACAAGAGCAAGCACGGCAATGGAGGGGATGGTTTGCCCGAGTCCAACTATATACATTATAATGCCGGAAACTTTCCTGAAGCTTCGCCGGGTGAATACTATGCCCACTGTCAAACCGGTAACAGTAGCCAGGGCCATGCTTATTGCAACAAGCGTCATGTGTTCCCCTGCCAGCCGGAGCATTTCGTTCCAGTGTTTGGCAACGGTGAAGTAATCTATGAGGCCCACTCGTTCCAGCATTACTCCGAAAGAGATTATGAGGATCAGCAGCGCCAGTTGATAGAGTTTTTTGAGCGCAGTCATTGGCCTATCTTTCTTTCTACGCGGATGCCTTTTGGTGTAACGAGCCATTCAAGCCCGGCAGCGCCGGCGTCCACGATAATTGCCAGTAAAGAGACGAGGACCGCGCCTGCCATAATCTTCTCGTTATATGCCTGGTCAATGCCGCGTTGAATCAGGACTCCGAGTCCGCCAGCCCCGATATATGCGGCAATTGCGGCTATGCCTATGGACATGACTGCCGCTGTGCGCATACCGGCAAGAATGACCGGCACAGCCAATGGTATTTCCACTTCTTTTAGCAGCCGCCATTGAGACATACCCATGCCGCGGGCTGCATCAATGATTTCGGGGGGGACGTTCTTGATGGCCACATAGGTGTTCCTGATGATCGGAAGCTGGCTGTAAAGCACAAGGGCAATCACCGCAGGCACTTTGCCCATGCCGTGTCCTAAAGGGGATAGCAGGGGAAGCATGAGCCCGAACAGGGCGATAGATGGAATCGTCATCAGCACATTCGCCACATTTATGACCCTTTTTGCGATTGGTTCATGCCGGGTTATCAGGACTCCTGCGGGTACGCCGATCAACAGGGCTATTCCAAGGGCAATGCCGACTATGAGGAGGTGCTCCAGGGTCAGCTCAACACAGGTTTCGATGTTCTGTCTGATAAACTGCAGGACGCTCATAGACCGCTTTCCTCTTCGTTTTCTTCGTCGGAGTAGATATCAAGTATGGCGCTTTGGATGTCCCGATACGAAACTGTGCCCGCAAACCTGCCGTTTTCGTCTTCAACACAGAGAGTGAGCAGGTCGTTCATCAGCATGTAGGATAGCGCGTCTCTTAATGGACTGCGCATTTCCAGTGACACTGGGAATTCTTTGGCGATGGATCCGGCTTTGCCGGTTTCATGCTTGAGCATTTTCGGAGTCACGTAACCTCTTGCCGTTTTGTCTTTAACGACAATTCCGAATCCTGCCTTGTTTTTCTCCAGGAGTTTTAGGGCGTCAGTTGCGCTTTTTTCAGAGTCGATAACATTAGGCGGGTTTGTATTCACAGCGTCCTTCACGCGTTTGAGACCGAGCACTTTGAGTGTTCTGTCGGCTCCGACAAAATCGGCCACAAACTTGCTGGCAGGCTGAGTAAGAAGCGCTTCCGGGGTGTCATACTGGACAACCTGGCCTTCGTGGAACAGGGCTATTTTGTCGCCCACCTTGATAGCTTCATGTATGTCGTGGGAAACAAAAATAACAGTCTTCTTGAGCTTGCTCTGAAGGCGCATGAATTCGTCCTGTATCCTTTCACGGTTTATAGGGTCGATAGCCCCGAAGGGCTCATCCATAAGGAGTATTTCCGGTTCGGCTGCCAGCCCGCGCGCAACTCCGATCCGCTGCTGCTGGCCGCCTGAAAGTTCCGCCGGATAACGGTTGCGATATGAGGCCGGATCCAGGTTGACCATGCGGAGCAGTTCGTCAATTCTATTATTGATGCGCTCTTTGTCCCACTTGAGAATCTGGGGGACTACGGCGATATTCTCCCCGATGGTTTTATTCGGGAAAAGGCCTATTTCCTGAATGATATACCCCATTGACTGGCGAAGTTTTACCGGATCAACCTTGCTGATATCTTTGCCGTTGACCTTAATTCTGCCGCTGCTCAGGGTTTCCAGCCGGTTGGTAAGGCGAAGCGTTGTAGTCTTGCCGCAGCCGGAAGGACCGAGAAGCACAACAACGTTGCCTTCATCGACTGTGAAGCTGACATTTTTCAGAGCTGTTACGGGATTGCGTTGCCCGCCGAAAACCTTGGTTACTGAATCATAAGTTATCATAGATGTCTTTCTTGTCCCGGATTTGCAATACATCAACTCTATTACAGTATGTCTGGCCCTGTACCTTGCATATTGAAAGAACCTGGTGTTGGACTGCAAGAGAAAGTAGCAGGAATTCCTGATCTTTTACAGAAAGAGATTCGCTTTTGATGCGCATTATGCATGAGAGATTGGCGCGTATAGAGTGCAGACGTATGGGCCATACGGCGCATTGCCGGGTTTATTATTGTTTTTCCGGGCAAAGAAGATAAGATGGTTATGATGAAGAAAATATGGATACATAAAATTAGATTTCTGCGGAATGCGGCGTTGCGGGTAAAAAAGCTTCTCCGAGAGGGATTGACTCCAAGGCGGCTTGCCCTGGGGCTTGCATTGTCTCTGACAATAGCTGTTTTTCCCGTGTTTTTGCTGCCTGCGGCGGCATGTGGACTTCTGGCTGTAATTCTGCGGTTGAACCAGCCGGTGATGCAGGCGGTCAACTATGTTGCCGGTCCGGTTCAGATCCTGCTTTTTATACCTTTTATGAGACTTGGTGAGCATGTTTTCGACCTGCAGGCCTTTCCCCTGAGCCTGGGGGCGCTGCGGGGTTTTCTTGACGAAGGCATTTTGCACACATTCTATAAGCTCAGTTCAGCCATCGGCCGCGCCGCAGCAGGATGGGCTATTTTTGCGCCGTTTGGGCTTGTTTTGTTTTATGTGATTCTTCTCCTTCTGCTCCGCAGCGTTTCGGGATTCCGGAAACACGCCGCTTGAGAGCGGCTTTTATGCGCGGGTTTTCCGGCAGGTCTGTGCAATCAAGAAATGTGTCAGCACGGCTGATATCTTTTATGAGGT
>CAZIXB010000100.1:0-5955 GCA_964543205.1 uncultured Victivallales bacterium | reverse complement strand
GTCGCAGTGGCGCTATCCGCGCTCGCAGCAGGAATTTTGTGAGATATGCGGGCTATGCAGTACTGCAACAAGGCAAGCAACAGGGCCGAAAAAATAAACGGTCTCACAAAGAACCTGGGCCGAGCGGCCAAAGCCATGCCAAAAACCAGCCAATAATGCCAGTAACTGCGCCTTTCACCGGAAATCTGAACAGCGCTCAGATATACTGTCGCGCAAATCAGGCCAACTAAAAGGGCCTTTGCCAGAATAAGACCCTGGACCTGACCGCATACCCATGCCCAGTAGAACAGAATAGAAGGGAGCCATTGGTGCAGCAGCCAAGGGTGATCAGGCTGCGCAAAAGAAAAACTGTTTACTGCCGGAATCACGCCGCTGCGCACAACCAGATCTCCGGTCCTGACATGGAACCCGACATCAACACAGCTTAACTCGAAGAAGGCGCAGTTAATTCCAAACAGTACTGTTCCGGCAAACAGTAGAAAACGCGCCCGTTTATTCAAAAAAACCTCCTTTTCAGAAGTTTCTCAACTTCCACGTTTCAAGTCAATACATGCTGAGCCAGGATATAATATACGGCTGCTCCGGCGTTTTATCAATTTGCGCCTTCGCGCAACGCTCTCCACGCTCTCGCCACGAAATTCCGTGAGATATGCGGGTTAATAATAAAAAGCTCTTTATTTGTGTTCCTCGAACAGTTATTCTGCAGATAAAAGAAGCGCATAATACTGCTTCTGCTTAAGGAAACCGTTTGTAATATGAGACTTTTCCGGACAGAGATGTGGAGCTACGCAGTTCTGCTTGTCATATTATTCTGCATAGCCACAATAGCCGTCTATCTGGCGCTGGAATATTTCGAAACCATCATAGCGCCACATCAATACAACCATGCTGCCATGATAATATGGTTTCTTGCGCTCGGATTCATGCTGATCGCGGGAGCCTTCGGGCTTTGGGCAATCCAGTTTTCAGCGGAAAAGGAAAGCCGTTTGCGAGTCGGACGCTTTGTTGACGCAATGGATTACCTCCGGGACGGGCTGCTGGCAGTAGATAAAAGAGGAAGGATTACCGGATCCAACCCAGCAGCAAAAAATTTCACCAGCCGTAACCTTAACCGGCGAACAAACCTCAACACCGCTTTCCCTTGTCTGGACAAAAATGACGTGGATCTTCTGCTCGACACTTCTGAACCAAACGAAATAGAAAAACAACTTCAAAACAATGAAGAAATAACAACACTACGGTTCAGGTCGCAACCATCAGAAGACCTTTCCCTTTTACTCCTCAGCGATGTAAGCGCAACCGAGACAAAGCGAATGAAAAACCGAAGGGCCGCAAAGCTCCAACTAATCGGCCAGATCGCGAGGGGAGTAGCCAACGATTTTAATAATATCCTTTGCGGGATAACAGGCCACGCTTCACTCCTCCAAAGATCACAGCCACAGAACAGCCAGGTCGCAGAATCAAGCAAAGCCATAGCGCTTGCGGCAGACCGCGGCATCAAGCTGGCCGGCCATCTGCTTGAACTCGCACAAGCAAGCGGCAGCACGGATTCAATACAGATTATTTCAGAGCACATAGAGAGCGCCGCAGATCTCATCAGAAACAGCCTCCCGGACACATGGGATATCACCACTCGGATTATCCGCGAATTGCCGCCTGTGGGTATAACCGGGATTCAACTAGAACAGGCTCTGACTAATCTCGGACTCATTGCCGCCGATTCCTTCCAGGAACCCGGCAATCTTTGGATCACGGTCAACACTCCCACAGATCAACCTCCATTCAATGTCGGTTCTGGTTATGCCGGCATTGTACTCGTTGAGACTGCAACAAAAGATGACGCTCAAAGCGGTAAACTTCAACTCCTGCGAAGCGCCTCGGAAGAGTCCGGAGTCATGGAGTCGGTTATTCGATCAGTTTTAGAAGAATCAGGAGGAGGGCTGGATCTAATGGTCTCCCCCGCCGGAACACCGACATTTAGAATCCGTGTGCCGAGAGGAAGTATGCACAAGAACCAAGCTGCAGCGCCTCTATCAGTCGAACTTCAAGCCTACATAGGAGGCTGGAACATTCTTCTTGCGGGCATGGGCAAAACCAGACCATCACTCCATAAAAGGCTGGAGGAACTGGTGAAAAACCTCTATTTGAAAAATGATCTTGCTTCCGCGCTTTCCACACTGGAAGAAGCGCCAAGACTGGACGCAATCATCCTTCATCAGAAACTCCTCGGGCATGAATCAAACGGACTGATAAGGGCAATGACAAGACTCAAGCCATCTGCAGGCATAACTGTGATTACCGAAGATCCCGCATCACAATCCGAGACCCTCAAAACCAGGATAAGGTATGTGCATTCTGACTCTGATCCCGACCAGATAATAATGGCCGCAATAGAAGCCCATACCATGGCCCAGCACAGAAACGACGAAAGCCTCAGTTAACTATTGGCGGCTCAACAACCACATTGTCTATAAGCCGGGTAGCTCCAACCCTGACAGCGCATGCCACAACAGTTTTGCCGCTTATCACATTCACACGTCGAAGCGTATGGTAATCAACGCATTCAAAATAATCAGGCCTCACATCAGTGTCAGACTTAATAATATCATTCATCTTTGTCAGAATTCTGGCGCTATCGCGCTCGCCGGACTCAATCATACTGCGGGCAGCTTCCAACGCTTCATGCAGGCTGAGCGCCTTGTTTCGTTCCGCGTCCGACAAATAGCGGTTGCGGGAACTGAAAGCAAGCCCATCGTCTTCACGTACTGTCTTGCCGGCCAGGATCTTTACCGGAAAATTAAGATCGCGCGCCATCTTCTGTATTAACCTGAGCTGCTGAATATCCTTCTCTCCGAAAATAGCCACATCTGGATCAACAATGTTAAACAGCTTAGCAACAACTGTAAGCACACCGCGAAAATGCCCGGGGCGTGAGGCCCCGCATAAACCCTGAGATATATCCTTTTCGTCGACGTATACGCTGTGTTCAGGATCATACATATCATCGGCGTCTGGAACGAAAACCGCGTCCGCTCCCTCTCTTGCGCAGATTGCCTCGTCGCCGGTCATATCCCTGGGATAGTTGTCGAAATCCTCGTTTGGCGCAAATTGTGCCGGGTTCACAAAAATACTCACTACAAGGAAATCGCACTCTGCCCTGGCTTGCCTGATCAGGGAAACATGGCCGGAATGAAGAGATCCCATTGTAGGCGCCAGGCCTATACTCATCCCGCTCCGCTTGACTGCCTCAGATTTTTTTCTCATTAAATCAATGTCATGGAACTTGATCATGAAAATTGCCCCTGCGCAAGATGTGAAATCAGCCGGGAAAAGCAGCCTTTACATTCTCAACCAGCTGCTCAGCGCTGACCGGCTTCTGCAAGAGCCGATGCCTGCTGCCCTCGTGCACAACGTTACATACAGCTTCGGGAGGCGCATAACCCGTGCAGAAAATAACCGAAGGCATCGCCCATCCCTTCTCCCCGCACATCTGCTCGATTCTCTGAAATGCGCGCTGTCCGGTCATTACAGGCATGTGCAAATCCATCAGGATTACAGCTTCGTGAAACCGCTCAAATCGTTCGACTGCATCAGCTCCGTTCACAGCAAGATCCACCTGAACATCGGGCAGTGAAATGGAAATCAGGGTTTTGAACAGCTTCAATATGTTGGGCTCGTCGTCGACAATCAGCACTCGTTGCGAGTCACAAGGTTTCCCACCTTCATTTGCCGAAACGTCAAATCCCTTGTCTTTCGTTGAGAGCATGCGAAACCTTATCCTCCCCCCTCTACCGGAAAATCAAGATGAAACACTGTGCCATTGCCCGGTTCTGTGGAAAAATCCACACGCCCTCCGTGTGAGTCCATGACTCTCTTTACTATACTCAGGCCCAGGCCCGGCGCTCGCCGCCTCGAACTTCTCTTGTTGGTTGCAAATGGTTCAAAAACAGAATCAATCAGATCCTCGCTGATGCCTGCGCCCGTATCAGCAATCGATATTCTAACATACTCATTTGCTTGGTCATCCTTCACAACAGATGTGGAAATAGTCACACTGCCGCTTCCGTTCATGGCCTCAAACGAGTTATCGCACAGATTGGAAATCGCGCTCAAAATAAGATCTTCAGAACCGATAATGCGGGGCAAACCTGGAACAAGCTTTTTTTGAACTGAAATTTCCTCCGGCAATCCGTTCCGCACAAGAGAAGCTACAACATCATCAATAATTTGATTCAGATCCACTTCAGCCCTTGCCTCGCTGTTGCGCATGGAAAAATCAAGAAGCTGGCTGGCAAGATACATCATATCGCCTGAAGCTTTTTCGATTACGTCAAGCAGATGGTGAGACTGGCTGTCTTTCGGTAAATCCTTGCGCACCAGTTCAGGATAGGCAAGCAAGGGAGTGAGAAGATTATTCAGATCATGAGCTATCTGTCCGACTAGAAGCCCCAAGGCTTCATGCACATCTCTGTCTTTCATTATTTCGCGAGGAATGCCTTTGTACATAATATCTGTCCCACCACCACAATCTTTTACTTATACGCTTCTTTATCACAGCATGCAAATTTAAATTTCATCATTTTTGAGCAAAAAAGACGTCATCGTCAACATGCTCTCGCTACGAAACTCCGTGAGATATGCTGGCTAACGGCGCTATGAACCGTTTCTACTCGAGAAAGCGCTGCTGCGGGGGTGCAAATTGGTAAAACGCCGGAACAGCCGTATAGACATACTGCAATCTGGCGTTTTGCCAATTCGTGCCGTCGCAGTGGCGCTATCCGCATTCGCAGCAGGAAGTTTGTGAGATATGCGGGTTAATCCCTGAAAACAAGTTGCCTTGCCGCGACAACCGGTTGTCTAATGCCCTGTAGCCAGTACTGGCGCCCGTATACAATAATCGTATGGCCTTTACGGTCTTCAAGCGCCGAACTGTCTCCAATAACATAGCAAACGGTCACAGCCCGACCGGAAGAGCCGCGCCTGACCAATCTGTACTCGCTTGGCCTGCGCCAGACAAAACCCGAAGGGCGAAGAACACCCTTGTACTCGACAAGCTTTCCCTGTTCCTCGGAATCAATAAGATTCCTGTTTCGCAATTCCCGGGGCAAAACAATAACTTTGGAATATTCTTCTTCTGCCTGGGTTTCATCTGCAAGCTTTTCGGTAAATTCCGATTCAGCCGCAGCTTCGTCTTCTGGAGGCCGCGGCGGCATTATTATTTCTTCTCGAGCCTCGTCTGCATCCGCTGCTCTGATTGAAACGGCCTGATATTTAACAGGTAGTTCCTTTGCCGCCTCCTGTTCCTGGAAACGCTTGACGTACCCGGCGCTTATCCAAAGAGAACACTCCGGGGGCGGATCTATCTTAAGCCATTGATTGTGTTTATCCCTGACTTCGACTTTTCTTCCCTGGGAAATTTTACCCACAGAACGGAAACTTATGCCTGGTCCGCTCCTTACCCGCAGGCTGCCTGCAGAAACCCGGCCATCCTTTACAAGCTCTTCATAGACCCACAAGCCTATGGATTCCGGAACCCTCACCTCAATCCATTGATTTGTGTAACCGGCGCCGGATATAAGAATATCGCCGCTGTGAACCTGTCCAACGCTCTCGGAGGTAACTTCAGGACGGGATCTAAGGTTAACGTTATCACCGGTCACAAGCAGCTTGAACTTATCTTCTTCAGCTTGCGTTGCGCAACAGACATTAAGGGCGAGTAAGACAAAAACAGTAAAAATATACGCCTTCATGCTGCCGCTTGGCCTGACAACTGCATTTATGCAGTTCAGGTTCCGGGGTCGGACTTTGTCTTAGGCAGACCGTAAGCCCGGTCCCCTGCCTTCCATTTGCCCTTTTCTTTCAGAATATCGATCCTTTCAAAACGCTTGAGTACATTGCGTTTCTTCACGATCCTGCTCGCAGATTTCAAACTCGGATGCTGAGACATATCAATCT
>CAZIXB010000099.1:0-6041 GCA_964543205.1 uncultured Victivallales bacterium | reverse complement strand
CCAGGCGATCGCCGGTAACCGCCCTGGCATCTTTTGGTGAACAGCGCAGGGCCATAACTCCCATCTCATGCGCATATTCGTTCATCAGCTCGCTGCCGTCTTTCCAGTTCCATATCCTCACCGAACCGTCTTCCGAGCCTGATACCACCCTTTTGCCGTCGCAGGACATATCCAGCGCTGTTACTTCGGCATCATGTCCCGAAAGAACATGGCTACCCTGCCTGACAATTGAAATCTCGTCTCCCTGGGCGGAATAGTCCGACACCTGCGGTTCCACACCGGCAATTTCATGGTTTCTTGCGCTGATAACTCTCGATTCCACAGGTCCGCTTTGCGCCCCTGGTTCGGCGCTGCGTGGTATGCCAAGATTCCTGAGCTCAGTTTCCAGCGACAGCCGGTTTTTAATCTTCAGAATTACATCCCGTTCCCCGGTTCCCTCGGTTCCATCGGCAGTAGCGCAGGAATAAAGCCACTCTTCCAGGCGGGGATAAATTTCCCTTTTTTCTTCTTCGCTCAGCGCGTCTGCCGCGGAATCAAATGCGTCAAAAAAATCATCGCTCTCCAGCGAAACAAATTCCTCCAAAGAAGAGGTTGCCCCTTCTTCGCCAAACTGCTCCTCGAGCCACTGCTGCTCTTCGGGTTTCAGTTCTTCATCGCCTGCAACCGTCCAGAAGGCGCAGGCATACAGAAACCTGCGGACATTGAGGGACTTATTGGCGGCTTTTAAAGGCGCTTTTTTCATGTGTTGTCCTTTCACGTTAAGTGTCATTCACTGCAAATAGCGGCATATTGTAAATCTGAGCTTCTCACCTTAAAACGGAATCCCGAGATCTATCATCCCGGTTTCAATCCCAAAGCGTTTTGCAACGACTTTACTCAGGGTCCTGACGCCGAAAACTTCAGTTGCATAATGCCCTGCAAAGATAGCGTTAATATTGTATTCCCGAGCCAGGTTGTATGCAACAAGCGAGGGTTCTCCGGATAGATACGCGTCGACCCCTTCAATGGCAGCTTCTTCAATTCCTTCGGATGCGGCGCCGGAAATTACCGCAACCGTCCTGATCTGATCCCCCCCGAAGTCCATGGATTTGATTTCCCGACCCACCCTGGCTCTAATCATTTCTTTGAAATCCGTATAAGACAATGGCTCGGAAAACTCGCCCATGAACCCTATCTGTTTACCTTTGTAATAACCAAACGGCTTGACCTTCTTCATATCCATGACCCTGCAGATCTGCGCGTTGTTGCCATATTTCGGGTGGGCGTCGAGCGGAAGGTGATATGCGTACAGCACAATGCCGTGTCGCACAAGAAATTCGATTCTCCTGTAATTAAGGCCCGCAATACGTTTGAGCGAATCGCTCCAGCTGATTCCATGATGACAAACAACCGCGTCAGCGTTTCTTGCTGCCGCTTTTTCAAAGAATTCCATCGAAGCATCGACACCAAAACATACTCTCGCCACCTCTTGGGTTTCATCACCAACCTGTAACCCGTTATTTGACGAATCCTGAAAATCTTCTATTCTCAGCTCGGTATCTAGAAACCCGCCTAATGTGCCCGCTGTTACCACCATGTGTCACTTCCTTTATTGCCGCATTGTCGGCAACTTTTGAGCCAAGACCGATTATTGCAAAACAAGTGTATTTTATCAGAAGCGTACAGCTCAGGCAAGGGTAGGAGGCGGTTTTTGTGTCGTCACAGTTGCGCTATCCGCGCTCGCAGCAGGAATTTTGTGATATATACGGGTTAGAGTCTGAACTCGTAAGTTCTGCGCGTTCATGTCAAGCCGTAGTCCCGACTCAGTGGCAGAGGTCGGGGCGAAGGAGCATCCAGCAACCAGCAAGGTCAAGTCCTGATTTAAAGTTGTCACTTTTTGTTTAGTGATCGCTGCAAGTTGATCGTTTAAGCGTATCCGAGCAAGGGTTGCGGTTAAGTGTGCGAATAAGAGCCTGCGCAACCGCTGGCCACACTTAACCGCTCCACTTCGCCCACTTCTCTGCTCAGATTCTGCCGCCTTTCCTTAAACAAATCTATGGCATATAGCCACTTTGCTCAGTCAAATTGACAACCTATTTCAGAACGGGACCCCAGCATCCAGCAACCAGAGACCAGCATCAAGCATCCAGCATCCAGCATCCAGCATCCAGAGACCAGCATCCAGCAACCAGCCCCCAGCCTTAGGACTCATCGGCATGGTGCCGGATTATTCTCGCTTCTGTGGTATAAATCAAATCTTCGCCTATGTTTGTTGCGTGGTCGGCAATTCGTTCGAGCTGGCGCGCTACAGACAGCAACTGCATCAGGCTGTCAATCTCTTCAGCCGAATCGCTTTGCTCCATGTGTTTTATGACCATCTCATGGATTTGTCTATTTATCTCGTCTACTTCATCATCAGCTTTGCAGACTTCCCTTGCAAGGTCAGCGTCCATATTTACCAGGGCATCAATGCTTTTTTTTAGCATGCTTCTGACTTTCGCAGTCATACCTTCAAAGTCAACCGGTATTCTTAATCTGCTCCTTTTGCTGAGATGAACCGAGCGCTCCGCGATGTTGACTGCGAGGTCGCCGATTCGTTCGAGGTCATTGTTGATCTTTAAAACCGCGATTATGAACCGCAAGTCAATGGCCACAGGCTGATGTAGGGCAAGTATTTTCAGGCTTTCTTCTTCAACTTCCACTTCCCGCTCATCAATGCGGCTGTCGGCTTCGATAACCTGCATGGCCAGATCCGCATCCTGCTCTTCGATGGAACGAACTGCCTTGTTAAGATTTTCCTCAACCATGGCGCACAAAGAAAGCACCTGCTTTTTAAGTCCGTCAATTTCTTTGAAAAAATGCATTGTCATAGTCAAAGTCTCCCGGGTTTATCCGAATCTTCCTGTAATGTAATCCTCTGTCTGTTTCTGGGAAGGAGCCGTAAAAAGCCGCCTTGTGTCTCCATATTCAACCAGCACTCCTTCGTACATGAAAAGCGTCATATCCGAAACCCTTGCAGCCTGCTGCATGTTATGGGTCACAATTATAATTGTATATTTGCCTCTCAATTCGCCTATCAAATCCTCGATCTTGGTTGTAGCCCTTGGATCCAGCGCTGAAGTCGGCTCGTCCATCAACAGTACATCCGGATCGACCGCGAGCGCCCTGGCAATGCACAGCCTCTGCTGCTGTCCGCCGGAAAGTCCCATTGCATTCGAGTCAAGCCGGTCTTTAACTTCTTCCCACAATGCCGCCTGTCGAAGGCTTCTTTCAACTATCTCATACAGCTTGTTTTTTGATCTTGTCCCGTCCAGTCGCGGCCCGAAAGCTATATTTTCAAATATTGACTTCGGGAAAGGATTAGGTTCCTGGAAAACCATTCCTACTCTTTTGCGAAGCGCGACAACATCAACGCGCGGCGCATAAGCGTCCTGCTTTCCAAGAAGGAGTTCTCCTTTTGTGCTTGTCTTGGGGATCAGGTCGTTCATCCTGTTAATGGATCTGAGAAAGGTGCTCTTTCCGCAACCGCTGGGACCGATGATTGCCGTTACCTGGCCCTGGGGAATTTCCACAGATAATTTTTTAACCGCTTCATGCTCAGCGTAGAAAAGGGAAAAGTCCCTGGCAGTCACAATTACTCCGGCATCCTGCGCCTCTCTCCCGTTCTCGGGCAAAGCCGCGCCGGGATGTACATTTATTTCGCCCAATGGCATGATTATCCACCTCCTCCTGCTATCCTCTAAGCTTGTAAGAAATCTTTGCTCTCATAATTATTGCGACCACATTCAAAATCAGAACAAGAGACACCAGCGACATTACCATGCCATACTGGACATGCCTGACTTCTTCAACCTGTCTGTGCACTGTAACAATGGAATAGATACTGGCGGGCAGCGCCGGACTAGCTTGCGAGAAAATCTCGCCGAAAGACAAAGCGCCTCCCTGTGTAACAGCGGCAGTAAAGAGAATAGGCGCGGTCTCGCCCGCAGCCCTTCCCATGCTTATAATTATACTGGTTATGATCCCCGGCAACGCTGCGGGAAGAATCACCCTTGATATAGTATGCCACTGGGTGGCGCCCAGCCCCAGTGAGGCTTCCTTGTAAGCTCTGGGCACTGCCAGGATGGCCTCCTCCGAAGCCCTGATAACTGTGGGTAGCACCAGTAACGCCAAGGTAAAGCAACCTACAGCAACGCTCTTCCCGTCAAAAACAGGCAAGGTATTAATGAAAAACGCGAGACCGAAAAGCCCGAACACAACGCTGGGCACTCCTGCCAGGGTGCTGATGCAGCTTCGCAGGAAGCTGACAAACAGATTCTCACCCGCGTACTGGGTAAGATAAATCGCCGATATGATTCCAATAGGCGCTGCTACAATCATAGTACCGATGGTCAAATACAATGTTCCCAGAAAAGACGGCCATATCCCTCCAAAGAAATAGGCGTCTTCAGGACGGTCAAATAGAAACCTCCAGTAGAATTTGCGCCTTGGCAGGAGCATTTCATCAAGGTGTTCCTCAAAATATGTAAACAGAGGTTCAAGAGTGGAGCCCTCAAACTCGTCTTTCCGGGGCTTATAGACCTTCTTGCCAAGCTCCCCGGGGTTTTCAAATACGTATTCCTCCTTGTATAAAAGTTTGTGCAAGTGTGCCTGGGCGCGGTCCCACCTGGTCTGGCCATATTGCTCTCGGGGCAGCGCGCGCGTCTTTTCACCTGGCAGCGGTCCAAGCAACTTGCGCACCTTGTCTTTAATGCTGTTCAGGGCTTTCCTCTTCTTCATATCCGTCCAGCCGATTTCTTTGCTGTACTTCTCCAGCATCTCATACACCGGTTCCCTGGCTTTCTCAGCCCTGGCAAGCTCCTGGCGGAGCTTATCTGGATTGCCACGGTTAAAAGACTCCATCTTGTATTGCCGGCCCTCAACGGTTTCCTTGAAGAAAAAGGCCTTGCTGCCTTTCATAAAGATAGGCGTCAACAGGATAACCAGCGCCGCGCACATCAGGAAAAGGGAAAAGAAACCTGTTCCTGAAAATGCTTTATCCAAAACCTTTCTGGTGGACAATTCCATTAGCCTGTCCTATTCACGCGCCAAGTTTGCCGGAGTTACAAGGCGCAGCAAGTTGTGCTGTGGTAAACCACCGCCAACTCGCTGAAACGCAGCAGATGCGGTAAAATCGGCGCGCCTCTGGTGAAAAAAGCCAAACGCTCCCCATTCCGTATAAACCATGCCACACATTTTAAAAACTTCACTCGACGCTGTAAACATATAGTACTCCCTCTTAATAACTTACAACCTGCTTGGATTTTTTCATGAATAAATCAGGTTAGAGTCCTTTCAACCTGCGCTTGGTTCTGCGCACCGCCCACTCACTTACAATGTTGCAGATAAAAGAAAAAATAAGCAGGTAAAAGGCAAGAGCGAACAGCGCGTGATAATGAGGCGATCCTCCTGTCTGGTCGGTTTCTCCCATCTCAAGGGCAATAGTTGCGGTCAATGTCCGCACACCTGAGAGCAAATTAAACCAGGGCTCTGGAATCTCGAATGAGTTGCCCGCAGCCATAAGGACCACCATGGTCTCCCCTATGGCGCGCATAATACCAAGGATAACCGCAGCCACAATGCCTCCACTGGCCGCCGGCAAAATAACCTTAACCATTGTCTCCGCTTTAGTCGCGCCAAGCGCGTAACTTCCTTCTCTCAGGCTTCGGCCAACAGCGGTGAGTGAATCTTCGCAGACACTTACAATCGTGGGCAAAGCCATTACGGCAAGCAATATGGAAGCATTAAGAGCGTTAACTCCAGTGGAGATACGAATATTCTGAACGTGTGCGCCCAGCTTGAATAATCCCCAGAATGCCGCTGCAGCGATTACTGCCGCAAAAATCCATCGCATGCACAAATTCTTATTGGACGACAGGCATGTGTTGCACAAATCGCCGCCAACAATTGACAGAATCAATGCAAACGGACCAAGAATAACCCACATGCCCCATGCCAGGAGCGTCCCGCCTTGTTCCTGCAAAACAGGCGCGAAAACAACCAGCGCGAAAAAGCCATAGGCT
>CAZIXB010000098.1:0-6081 GCA_964543205.1 uncultured Victivallales bacterium | reverse complement strand
TTGATTTCTTTGAGTTCCGGCTGGGTATTTCTGCAAAGATCGCTGGATTGATCGCAACGGGACGAAAATCTGCAGCCATTAGAAACCTTCTCAAGGGATTCGGTTTCTCCTTTGATGCTCTTATGGGCTATTTTCTTTTGCGGGTCGGCAATAGGGATAGCGGAAAGAAGCGCGCGCGTGTATGGATGCAAAGGCGAAGAAAATATCTCTTTGCTGGGCGCAAGCTCCATTATCTGCCCAAGATACATAATTGCTATTCGATCGCAGAATCGTTCCAGAACAGCCAGGTCGTGCGCGACTATGAGATATGTAAGCTGAAGCTCGTTTTGTAAATCCATAAGAATATTAAGTACCTGGGCCCTTACTGAAACATCCAGGGCGGAAACCGGCTCATCAAGAAGGAGCAATTTCGGCTGTAGCGCCAGCGCCCGCGCAATCCCGATTCGCTGGCGCTGACCTCCGCTGAAAGCATGCGGATAGCGTTTCATATAAGCCGGGTCAAGCCCCACTTTCTTCAGCAAGTCTGCGACGCGATCCTTCAGTTCTCTTCCCCTGGCAAGGTTGTGTATCTGGAGAGGTTCGCCTATGATATCGAGAACCGTCATTTTCGGATCAAGCGATCCGTAAGGATCCTGGAATACATACTGCATGTCGTGCCACAACAGGCGTTTCTGCTTCAAGGAAAGCCTGGTGATATCCGTCATATTGTTTTCGCAGGGGAACATGACAGATCCGGCTGTCGGCTCATAAGCCCCTATGATTGTGCGTATCGCCGTTGTCTTGCCGCATCCGCTCTCGCCGGCAAGCCCGAGCGTTTCGCCCTTGTAGACCTGGAGATCAATGCCATCCACCGCCTTGAGAAAGCCTTGTGTTCGGCGGAAGAATCCTCTTTTGATGGGGAAGTATTTCTTCAGCCCGCTCACTTCCATTATAAGGTCGCTGTTATCTGCTTCTGTCATTTCTTTCCGGCTTCCTTAGTTCTGTAACACCTGGCGAAATGGCCATGACCGAGTTCCATGTTTGTGACTGGCCCCGGCGCATCGCATAGGCCGGGCTTGAAAAGGGAACATCGGGGACCAAAGGGGCATCCGTCGGGAAGGTTTCTCGGGTCAGGGACAGAGCCCCCGATTGCCTTGAGTTTTTTCTTATGTCCCTCGCCTGGAACAGGGACACTGCTTATGAGTCCCTGCGTGTAAGGGTGGGCGGGCTTCTCGTAGATCGTATATACATCGGCGGTTTCAACGATTGATCCCATGTACATTACGTTAACCCTGGAGCAGGTCCCTGCCACAATTCCCAGATCATGTGTGATAAACAACACGGCCAGTCCAAGTTCCTGTTGAAGCTCCTGGAGAAGCTCCAGTATCTGCGCTTGAATTGTAACGTCAAGAGCTGTTGTGGGTTCGTCGGCAATCAGTAATGAAGGCTGGCATACAAGGGCCATTGCTATCATTACCCGCTGACGCTGCCCGCCGGAAAGGTTGTGAGGATAATCATGTATCCGCCTTGAGGGTTCAGGGATGCCAACGCGTTCGAGCATTCTTACAGCTTCCATGTAAGCGTCTTTCCGGGAAACCTCACGGTGCAGCCATACAGCTTCGGCAACCTGGTGGCCGATTGTGAATGCCGGGGAGAGCGCCCGCATCGGTTCCTGGAAAATCATAGCCGCCTGCGCTCCACGCACGGACCGCATCTGTCTGCTGTCCTTTTTAAGTTGCAGAATCTCTATTGAATCGTTTCCTTTCGAGTTGAGCCTGATCGAACCGGAGAGCGAAGCCGGGGGCTCTTTTAAAAGCCTGAGAATGCTCATTGCTGTAACGCTTTTGCCTGATCCGCTTTCGCCGACAAGAGCGGTAAATTCGCCGGGATTGACATAGATGTCAACTCCCGCAACCGCAGGCACAACTCCGTCGATAGTATGAAAGTCAACTGTCAGATCGGATATCGTAAGAACAGGATTATTGGAAGTTTTCGTCATTTATTTTGAATACGGGTCAACAGCATCGCGCAGCCCGTCTCCCAAAAAGTTGAAACAAAGCACAGTGACCACAATGCAAAGCGCAGGTATAAGCAGCCACTGGTAAAAATACAGAGTTGTCAGATTGCGACCGGCCTGTAAAAGCACTCCCCAGCTTGTCATGGGAGGTCGAATCCCCAGATTCAGGAATGAAAGGGAGCTTTCGGCGATGATCATTGTTGGAATCGCTATTGTTCCGATTACGATAACATGGCTCATTACACCGGGCACGAGATGCCGAAACAGGATTCGAGTATGGCTCGCGCCCATCAATCTGGCGGCCAGAACATATTCTTCGTTTCGTAACGAGAGCGCCATTCCGCGCACCTGGCGCGCAAGTCCTGTCCAGCCAAGCAGGGAAAGTATAATTGTGATCATGAAATAAGTCTTGAGTTGTCCCAGGTCGGCGGGAATCGCCGCTGACAATGCCATCCAGAGAGGTATTCTGGGAAACGAGCGGAGGATTTCTATGAACCGTTGAATTCCTTCGTCAATCAAGCCGCCGAAATAACCTGACACGACGCCAAGCACAGTTCCCAGAACGATGCTCAGAAAGACACCGGCCAATCCAATGGTAAGTGACACACGCGCGCCGTAGAAAATCCGGGAAAACATGTCCCGTCCCTGGCGATCCGTGCCCAGCAGGAAAACACCTTCATTTTCCGGCGCATCAATCCCGAATAGATGCAACCTGGTCTTGATCCCCAGAATACTGTGAGTGTCGCCGCGGACGAAAAAACGGATTGGATATTTTTCCGACAGATCCTGCTCGTAAAGTTTTCTTCCTGAAACTTTATCTATTGTAAAGTCAAGGCCATAAACAAAAGGCCGGATTTGAAAACCTTCTTCCGAAAAGAAATGCAGACCCTGGGGAGGCACAAAATCGCGGTTCTGGAAGCGGTGATCGGCGCCATACGGGGCAATGAAGCCTGAGAGCAAAGTGGAAAGATACAGGAAGATCAATATGATTCCGGCCACGACCGCGACCTTGTTGCGCTTGAACTTGCGCCACGCCAGTTTCCATTGTCCGGCGTATTGTGTTTTTTCCTGTTGTTCTTTTTCCATCTTTTCAGTCCAGCCTGATTTTTGGATCCGCCCATGCAAGAAGGATGTCTGAGAGCAGATTGCCAAGCAAAAGCATTATCGAAAGAAGCATCAGAAATGTTCCCGCAAGGTACATGTCCTGGGTTTCCAGCGCGCGATAAAACAACGGACCTGTTGTCGGCAGGCCCAGCACAATTGCCACGATAATAGACCCGGACACAAGCTGGGGAAGCTGAAGTCCGAAAATGCTGATCATGGGATTTATCGCAACACGAACGGCATACTTGTATATGACCAGTTTTTCTGAAAGGCCCTTTGCGCGCGCGGTTGTGATATGCTGCTCGTCAAGAACATTAAGCATGCTCGATCGCATAACTCTCATCAGGCTTGCAGTGCCGGCAGCGCCGATAACAATCACAGGCACCCATATATGTTTAGCCAGATCCACTATTCGCGCAAAACTCCATGTCGCGTTTCTGAATTCGGGCGAAAACAGACCGCCCGCGCTTCCTCCGAACCAGAACACGGATATATACATGGCGATGAGGGCAATGATGAAACCCGGTATGCAGATCCCGATAAAGGCTATAAAAGTAAGGAGATAGTCGCCGATGGAACCCCTGTGACACGCCGAATATATGCCGATGGGCAGCGCGACAATCCACATAAATACCATAGCGCCGAAGGCCATGAGGAATGTGAGTCCGAGCCTTTCGCCTATAAGTTCGGAAACAGGGCGTCTCCATTCAAAAGAATAGCCGAAATCGCCGACCAGGCAGCCGCCTGCCCAGTGCAGGTATTGTTTCCACATAGGCTCGTCCAGATGGTATCTGGCCCTTAAGGCGGTGAAAGTTTCCTGATCCACCTGGGAATCGCTTTCGGCAAGCTCGGCTTGAAGCGAATCGAAAAAATCCCCTGGCGGAAGCTGGATAATGATAAAAACCAGAATTGATACGATGATCAGCGTCGGTATCATCCTCAGTAATCGTCTTAGTATATGAATCAACATAAGCTACTTTTTCCTGAAAAAAAATGTTTCCGGGTTCATGTTGCCAGGAGTCATAAGAACCCAGGATCGAATCCCTCGCTCGGGAACATTTCTGAAGTCATTCGCGCATACGCCCGGACCTATTGCCTTTTCCTTAATGGGTATAACCCACATGTTTTCAGCATGCAAACGGGTCATCTCTCTGAAAAGCTGTTTTTTCTTTTCCGGGTCTGATGTCAGATACAGTTGTTCGCCGATTTTCTGGAGCCTCTTTACTTTCTCAGGCGGTTCCACTCCTCGTCTTCCTTCTGTCTGATACCATCTGGCATAATGATGGGCCCATTCATCCCACAGGTGAAATCCGAACCAGCGATGGTTGACAATCATCGGAAAAACGCATTCAAGTCCCCATACCCCGATCATGTGTTCGCCTGTTTTGGTTACCCGCTGAAAATAGAGGGCTCGCTGTTCGTATTTCAGGGACGTTTTGATTCCCACTGCATCCCAGTTGGATCTGACAATCTCGAGGGCATCATCCCTTGTGCCCTGTTTTTCGATAATCAGGCTGAGGGTTTTGCCGTCCGGTCTCAGGCGATACCCATCGCTGTCCCGCTTCGACAATCCCGCTTCATCCAGAAGTTCTCTGGCTTTCTGCGGATCATATACGCAGTAATCCGGCAGGTCGTCAACAGGACTATACGCGGGGGAGGATTTAAAAAATCCGATACCGCCGGGTTGGGCGTAGCCGCGTTCTACCAGGTCGCATATCAGGTCACGATCAATTGCAAGGGAAAGCGCTATTCTGAACCGTTTATCCTGGAAGATTTTTTTTATTGCCTCGTCTCCCGGATACTCAAGGTTAGGCATAATGCAAAAACGCGTTGTGTCTTCATACTCGAGTATGCGGTAATCCCTTTTCGGGGCAAACTCCTTGTACAATTCCATGTTCTTTATTTCGAGGTGCCTGCTTTGCATTGGAAGGCGTCCGCTGATGGCTCTGAAATTTATCATCTCGGGATTCAGGTAAATTTCCATCTCAATTGAGTCAACATAAGGAAGCTGATTTCCTGCGGGATCCACTTTCCAGTAATATGGATTGCGATTTGCGATCAAGTGGCTGCCAGGCTCCCATTCCACCGGTTTCCATGCCGACATAACCGGGCGTTCGGTATTAAAATCGCTGGCCTTGCGTTCAAACAGAACATAGCTGGCAGCATCAAGACGCACGTTTTCATCCGCGGTGGGGAGGTATTTTTCAAGGTAATGTTCTGGAGCGAAAAAACCGGCGCGTTCAAACACCAGCGGCCACTGATGCCCCTTGAAAGCAAGATATTGCTCCGCAAGAAAATTCGGGGCGGCAAATTTCAGAATAAGAGTCGTCTTGTCGATAGCTTTCATGTGCATGGGTTCTCCTCCCGGAGACCATTCCCTAGGGATGCCGGAAAGGTTGGGGTCGTGGGCGATTTTCTTCCACCAGAACATGACATCGCCGGTAGTAAAAGGATGGCCATCGGACCATTTGAGGCCCTTTCTGAGATGAAGAACAAGTTCAGTTCCGTCTTCTGAGAATTCCCATTCTTTGACAAGTCCCGGCTTGATGCCATCGCCGGGATCAGGCGCCCATCGGAGCATTTGTTCGTACACGCACCTTCCGTAAGCGTGAAAATCGCTTGTGCCTTTCATCATCCGGCGCCATGTGCCGCCATAGCGTCCAATTTCTTCCAGTGGTTCTACTACAAGCGGTTCCTCCGGGAGACGGATGTTCAAAGGGGGCAGTTTTCCTTCGATGACCTGACGGGACAGCATGGGGGCTTGATTGAATTGTGATTCTGATGAGGGGTTGTTCCGCGCTGCTTTTGAAGGCTCAGATTCAACAGGTGAATTGTTTTGATCCGAGCGCCGCAATCTGGCTGCCATGAACACGCTGATTATGAGAAGAAGGCAGATCGAAAATATGATCGCGATTTTCTTTGAGGAGTAAGATTGAAAACGTTTCCGCACAAAAACTCTTTCTTCAATGTTGCAATCTGGC
>CAZIXB010000097.1:0-6158 GCA_964543205.1 uncultured Victivallales bacterium | reverse complement strand
CAAAATTCCTGCTTCGAGCGCGGATAGCGGACAGGCAGCAACTGAATTCTGCGGGGTATGCGGGCTAATCCCATAATAACCTTGCCGCTGAAGAGGCAGAGCGGGTATCTTGAATTGAATCGGATCAAAGAAAAATTGGCCGCGGCATTTGGTTTGATCGGCTGGAGCATATAATATGAGATTGCACGAGTCCAAGATAGTTGACAATGAAAGACTGACAAAACTCCGGGATGGATGGCTGAGAGAAGGAAAGACTGTTGTGTTTACGAACGGTTGTTTTGATCTTCTGCATGCCGGCCACCTTGAATATCTTGAATTTGCCCGGCAACAGGGTGATATACTTATTGTCGGACTTAACTGCGATGATTCAATACGGCGCACCAAGGGTGTTGAGAGGCCGGTCGTTACTGAAGATCAGAGAGCAAAGATAGTCGCCGGGTTGGAATGTGTAGACTACGTGACAATCTTCTGCGAAGACGAACCCGCAGAGCTCATAAAAAAGATCAAGCCCGATGTTCTGGTCAAAGGAGAAGACTGGGCGCATTATGTGAGCGGCAGAGAGACAGTGGAAAGTCGCGGAGGCAGGGTAGCCCTGGCGCGGCTGACCCCGGGGCTGTCTACAAGCAATCTGATAAAGCGAATCCGGGAAATTGATGGAGGCTGACGAATATGGCTGAAAGTTTTATTGTTACAGGCGGGGCCGGTTTTATCGGATCCAATATCGTCGGGGAGCTGAACCGCAGAGGCCAAGAGGATATCGTTATTGTCGACCGTCTGGATTCGGGAATAAAATCCGCATATCTTGAATCTTTGAGTTATTCCAGATACTTCGACAAAGATGAATTCCGCCGACTTTTCAGGACCAGGCAGCTTGAACGGGTTGACACGGTTTTTCATATGGGCGCATGCAGTTCGACCACCGAGACCGACGAAGATTACCTCAATGACAACAATTATCTTTACAGCCGAGAGCTGTGCGAGTGGTGCCTTGAAAATGATGCCCGGTTTGTTTATGCTTCAAGCGCAGCAACTTACGGGGATGGCTCCAGGGGTTATTGCGATTCTCACGACGGCCTGGAGGAGCTGGCGCCGCTCAATCCGTACGGAAGGTCGAAACATATTTTTGATCTCTGGGCTTTGAAGGGCGGACTGCTCGACCAGATTGTCGGGTTAAAGTATTTTAACGTTTTCGGTCCCAGAGAAGACCACAAAGGGGACATGAGATCAGTGGTTAACAAGGCGTACGGCCAAGCGCTCATGGACGGCAAAATCCGGCTGTTTCGCTCGCACAGGCCTGACTACAGGGACGGGGAACAGAAGAGAGATTTTGTTTATGTCAATGATGCCGTAAAGGCTACTTTGTTCTTTCACGACAATCCTGAAAAAAACGGCATTTTCAACTGTGGCACAGGAGAAGCCAGGACCTGGCTGGATCTTGCGCTGGCGGTTTTCTCCGCGATGGACAGAAAGTCTTCGATTACGTTTATAGACATGCCTCCGGAGATAAGGGAGAAGTACCAGTATTATACGCAGGCCAACATTCATAAGTTGCGCGAGGCGGGATACCGGGAACAATTCTATACAATTGAAGAAGGAGTCAATGAATATGTCAGAGACTATTTGCAGAAGAATATGCAGGCAGTATAACTTTTTTTTGTTTTGTGCCCTTGCGCTTCTTTCCCTTGCCGGTTGTGTGTCGCCGGTCATAGAATCTGACGGCACGGCCAGGATTGCCGTCGAATCTGATGGCAGCATAAGTATTGGAGGTCGGAAGGAAGCTCTCCGGGAAGCGCCGGGGGTCTTGAAATCGCTCGGTGCCACTCGAAGCACGTTGATTATTATTGTGGGCCGCCGTAATGCCCCTTTGAGCGCAATGAAAATGCTTTATCGCGAGCTGGTCAGGTCGGGTTTTCCAAAAGTAGTGTTGCGCAAGCCTCTGGAGGCGTCTGTTTCCAAGGAATAACTGTTGCCGGGCAGCGCGAATTTACCCGGCAAACTTCCGCGCGTTCTGAAACATTTTGAGCCATGGGCCGGGTTCTTCCTCGAATGTTCCACGGGGGCGGTAAGACATCTGGACAGAGCGGAAACCTCGCTCTGGGTGGGGCATCATTATGGTTGCCCTGCCATCGCTGGAGGTCAGGCCGGTAATGCCCTGCGGCGATCCATTCGGGTTGAACGGGTATTTTTCAGTTGGTTTGCCGTGATAGTCGACGTAGCGCAATGCAACAAGATTGCTTTCAACGCAGGTCTCAAAGTCGTTGCCGGAGAAAAAAGCCTTTCCTTCACCATGGGCCACCGGTATGGCCATGCGTGATCCTTCCATCCCTTGCAGCATGGCGGAAGGCGATGGCGCAACTTCAACCGAGACGTATCTGGCCTCGAACTGTTCTGAACGGTTCATGACAAACGAAGGCCATGATTCCGCGCCCGGTATTAGATCCTTGAGTTGGGACATCATCTGGCAGCCGTTACACACACCGAGGGAAAACGTGTCCGGTCGCGCGAAGAAATCGGCAAAGAGATTTTTGAGTCGTTCGTTGAACAGTATTGATTTTGCCCAGCCGGATCCTGCCCCTAGCACATCTCCGTAGGAAAAGCCCCCGCAAGCCACCATGCCGGAGCAATCTTCCAGGGTTGCGGTTTCGTCAAACAGTTCGGTCATTTGAATGTCAACGCACTCGAAGCCTGCGGCATCGAAAGCCGCGGCCATTTCGGTGTGGCCGTTCACACCCTGTTCGCGCAGTATTGCCATACGCGGGCGTGCGCCTTTGTTTACATTAACATGTTTTGCGGTTTCGATTACTTCTGATTCGTTGAAAGCAACATGAAAATTGATACCCGGATCATCAGGATCCATTATCGACTTGTATTCTTCTTCAGCGCAGACCGGATTATCACGCAGTGACTGCATTTTATAAGTCAGTTCGGACCACCATGCGCTTAACGTGAAAACGTCTTTTGAGAAGACGGTCTTGTTTTCGAACTGGACTTCAAAAATTGAATCTTCTCTCGGACTTCCAATGAGTCTGCATATATCCGAAAGGTTCTTTGATTTGATCAGTTCCAGAAATGCCGGGACTTTTTCTTCCGGAACCTGGACAACCGCGCCAAGTTCTTCAGTGAAAAGGCAGCTTATAGAGTTAGTTCCCAATGTTGAGAGATCTGCGTTGAGGCCTTTTCTTGCGGCAATTGACATTTCCGCGAGGGCAGCGGCAAGTCCGCCGTCGGACCTGTCGTGATAAGCCAGCAGCATGCGCTCCCGGTGCATTTCCTGGACGGCCTCAAAAAAGCGGATAAACATTCCTGAGTCGTCCAGGTCGGGGGGACAGTCGCCTGTCTGATTGTAAACCTGTGTCAGGGCCGAGCAACCTAGCCGGTTTTTGCCCTGCCCCAGGTCGAGCAGAAAAAGGGAGGAGGCTTCGTGCTTCAGGTCGGGTGTGGCGCACAATCTTGCGTCTTCAATGGCGGCAAAGGCGCTTGCGACCAGGCTTAACGGGGCTGTCATTTTCTCGTCCATGCCCTTGCTTGTCTGCCACACGGTGCGCATGGAGAGCGAGTCCTTGCCCACTGGTATTCCTATTCCAAGCTGAGGGCACAGTTCCATGCCAACGGCCTTGACGGTATCGTACAGCTTCGCATCCTCGCCGCTTTCTCCGCAGGCGCACATCCAATTTGCGGATAGTTTTATGCTGCCTATTGGACCGACCCCGGCCGAAGCGATGTTAGTCAGGGCTTCTCCTATGGCCATTCGTCCGGAAGCCGGGGCGGAGAGTATGGCAAGCGGTGTTCTCTCCCCGATGGCCATAGCCTGTCCTTTAAAGTCGCGATATGAGTTGACCGTAACAGCGGCGTCTGCAACCGGCGTCTGGTAAGGGCCTGTCATCTGGTCCCGTGCAACTGTTCCCGTAACGCTCCTGTCCGCAATGGTGATAAGGAAGTTTTTGTTTGCAACCGCAGGCAGTTGAAGGACCCTTTTATAAGCTTCCTCGATTCCGATATTCCGCGTATCAAATTTGTTGAATTCTTCATTCAGGCGTTTAACGTTCCGGATCATTCGCGGCGGTTTGCCGAGAATCACTTCTATATCGATGTCGATAGGCTTGTTTTTAAAAAAGGAATCTTCGAGGACAAGCTTGCGGTCGCCAGTTGCCTTGCCGATCACCGCCGCGGGGCATCTTTCCCGCCGGCACAGGCTCATGAACCTGTCGAGCGATTCAGGGCGGACGGCAAGCACGTATCTTTCCTGGGCCTCGCAGCACCAGATTTGCATCGGGCTCATGGACAGATCTTCGTTTGGAACCTGCCTGAGCGAGAAAGTCCCGCCTGTTTCTTCCACAAGTTCAGGGCATCCGTTTGACAGCCCTCCGGCGCCAAGATCATGAATGGAAAGTATGGGGTTTTGAGCGCCTGCCGCCATGCAGGAATCTATTACGCCCTGGCAGCGTCTTTGCATTTCCGCGTTGTCTCGTTGGACACTGTCAAAATCGAGGTCTTCAACGTTGCTGCCCGCCGCCATTGAAGAAGCGGCCCCGCCGCCCAGCCCTATTTTCAGCGCCGGGCCGCCGATCTGAATGATCAGGTCGTTCTTGGAGAGTTCTTTTTTGAAGGCGTGGTGGCGTTTTATGTTGCCCATGCCTCCGGCCACCATGATTGGTTTGTGATAGCCGCGATAGCGTCCATTGCATTTTTCTTCGTAGGTGCGGAACACACCGCTGAGTTGGGGGCGTCCGAACTCATTTCCAAAGCGCGCGCCGCCTATGGGGCCTTCGAGCATGATTTGCAGGGGGGTGGCAAACCTGGAGGGAAATTCGGCGAAATCTTTCTCCCATGGCATTTGAAAACCCGGCGCCCTGAGATTCGAGACCATGAACGCGCTGAGTCCCGCCTTGCTTCTGCTTCCCTGGCCGGTGGCGCTTTCGTCTCTTATTTCTCCGCCTACCCCTGTAGCAGCGCCGGGGTAGGGCGAAATTGCGGTCGGATGATTATGTGTTTCGACTTTGATTACAATGTCGGTCGGATCTTCGACAAAACGGTAAATTCTTCGGCTTTTGCCAGTGGCTTCGAAGAATTCACCAGTATGGCCGTCGATGACCGCGGCATTGTCTTTGTATGCAACCAGGGTTTCTCCGGGGCTTACGCGGTGGGTGTTCCTTATCATGTCGAAAAGCGAATGCGGCATCGGCTTGCCGTCAATTATCCAGTCGGCGCTGAATATCTTATGGCGGCAGTGTTCCGAGTTGACCTGTCCGAACATGACCAGTTCGACGTCTGAAGGATTTCTCTTTATCTTGGAATATGCATTGTAAAAGTAGCCGATTTCTTCGTCGCTTAAGGCAAGACCCATTTCCCGGTTTGCAGAGTCAAGCTCCTGTCTGCCGCCTTTGAGGATATCAATAACCTCCATAGGCGTAGGCTGCATCCTGTCAAAAATATCCTGGATCCCGGCATAAACCCCTTCTGTCATTCTATCGTGAAGCAGATGCAGGCATGGTTTTGCCTCGGCGGCGGAAACCAGTTTGCCGTCGTCATTGATAAGCCGGTAATGAATGCCTTTTTCGACACGGCTGACAGCGCTGATTCCGCAGTTATGGAATATGTCGGTTGCCTTGGAGGACCAGGGCGATATGGTTCCTTTTCTTGGCGCAACGTAGAATCCCTTGTCATTTTCAAATTGCCGGCTGGAGCCGAGCAGGCCTGTGATTTTTGCCATTGTTCCGGGTTCGACTTGGTCGATGCAGTTTAGCATGAATATTTCACAGGCTTCAATATTACTGATATTGAGTTCCGGGCAGATTCTGGATATATTGTCTTTGAGCGCTGTCATACGGAACCCGGAAAACGGGGGTAAACCTTTCAGAAGCAGCGGCTTCCGGTTCCTGTTTTTTTTGTCGGTCACTGTGTTTCTCCTTTTGTCTGTTTCAGGAGTTCCTTGGTTGCTGAGGCCGGATCGTCTGCAGCGGTTATTGCTGTTACGACAGCAAAAACATTCGCTCCGGCTTTTTTCAAGGCGTCAAGGTTTCCAGCTTTAATGCCACCCATAACTGTAAACGGTATGTTGATGGCGGGCGCAATTTTTTTCAAACCTTCTATTCCGAGATACTCACCTGTCCATGACTTTGTGCCGGTGGGATATACCGGTCCGATATTTACATAAGACG
>CAZIXB010000096.1:0-6159 GCA_964543205.1 uncultured Victivallales bacterium | reverse complement strand
AAGCGCCTCGACTGGTTCCTTTCCCTGAAGAAATGTCCGCACGGCGGCAAGTAACCTGGATCTTCAACTAACCCTGGCGCGGGTTAACCCGCATATCTCACAGGATTTCGCAGTGAGAGCGAAGAAAGCGCTGCTGTGGGGGCGCCAATTGGTGAAACGCCGGAGCAGCCGTATAGGCATGCTGCAATCTGGCATTTCGTCAATGCGTGCTATCGCAGTGGCTCTATCCTCGCTCCCAGCAGGAATTCTGTGAGATATGCGGGTTAGCCCCGGCTGTCAAATGGGCGCCCCTTCCAACGCAGCCTGCAGGGCCATTAACAGATCGGACTAGACATTGGCGGCAACATTATGCACTATGCTGCTTCAAAAAAAACAACCAAGGACAAGGGGAACAGATCATGAATAGTATTACTGAAAAAGATGTGCTTCTGATGGCCAACACCATCAGAGGACTGGCGATGGACGGAGTAGAGAAGGCGAATTCGGGACATCCAGGCATGCCGATGGGAATGGCAGAAGTAGCTTCGACCCTTTTCCTTAAACATTTCAAACATTGCCCCGCCAAGCCGCACTGGCGCGACCGGGACCGTTTCGTGCTTTCCGCCGGCCACGGCTCGATGCTGCTTTACAGCCTGCTCCATCTTTCCGGCTACGACCTGCCGCTTACCGAGCTTCAGGCATTTCGCCAGTGGCAAAGCGCAACACCTGGCCACCCCGAATACGGCACTACCCCGGGGGTGGAAACAACCACAGGGCCCCTGGGACAGGGCTGCGGCAACGCCGCCGGCATGGCCCTGGCCGAACAGATGCTTGCTTCCCGTTTTAATACGGACGATTTCGAACCTGTTAACCATTATTCCTACGTAATAGCCAGCGACGGAGACTTGATGGAAGGTGTAAGTCATGAGGCATTCGCCCTGGCCGGGCACCTGGGACTGAATAAACTTATTGTCTTTTATGACTGTAACTGTATCACGATAGACGGTTCCACCGACCTGAGCTATAGCGACGACGTACGCAGCCGTTTTGAAGGATACAACTGGAATGTGCTTGAAGTCGACGCTCACAAGTTCACTGAAATTGACGAAGCCATAGCGCAGGCCAAACAGGAAGGTGAAAAGCCGACAATTATTATCTGTCATTCGCACATCGGACACGGCAGCCCCAACAAAGTAGATACTCCTGCCGCACATGGCGCGCCTCTCGGCGAAGAAGAAATACGCGAGACCAAAAAAAATATCGGCATTCCGGAAGAAGCTTTATTCCATATTCCCGAAGAGGTCACAAAGATACTTGCCGACCGCGCCGCAGAGCTTGAAACTGTAGCCCGGGGCTGGGAGGATGCGTTTGCCGGGTACTGCGAAAAATATCCGGAAAAGGCTGAATTATGGAAGACACACATGGAAGATATCGTTCCGGACGATCTCGAGAATGGCTTTGAAGGCTTCAAGCCCGACGAGGCGGTTGCAACCCGGAGCGCTTCCGGAACCGTTATGCAGCACATTGCCGATAAGCTGCCCCAGTTTGTCGGCGGCGCGGGCGATCTGGCAGCAAGCACGAAGACTACGCTCAAGAAGTTCGACGATATAGCAAAGGGTTTTTACGAAGGGCGGAATATAAACTTCGGTGTGCGCGAACACGGCATGGCCGCCATATTGAACGGCATGGCGCTTCACGGCGGATTCCGTGTTTTCGGATCAACCTTTTTTGTCTTTCTGGATTATTGCCGTCCTTCCGTGAGGCTTGCGGCGATTATGGGGCTGCCAGTAATATACGTCTTTACGCACGACAGCTTTAACGTGGGCGAAGACGGACCGACGCACCAGCCCGTTGAGCAGCTTGCCAGTCTGCGCTGCATGCCGGACATAACGGTTATCCGGCCTTCAGACGCATCAGAGACTGCCGCAGCATGGTTCGCAGCCATTGAAAACCGCAAAGGACCCACTGTTCTGGCTCTTACCCGCCATAAACTCAAGACCATTGACCGTAACAAGTACGCGTCCGAATCAAACCTGAGCAAGGGAGCATACGTGCTCTGGCAGAGCCGGGAAGGCACTCCGGATTTAATTATTATAGGATCCGGCTCCGAAGTTGAAGCCTCCCTGGAAGCTGCGGAAACTCTTGGACGCGACTATAATGTGCGTATTGTAAGCATGCCTTCGTGGGAGCTTTTTGAAGCCCAGGACGAAGAGTACCGGACAACTGTACTGCCTCCGGAATGTAAACTGCGGCTTGCAGTTGAAGCTGGAGTTTCCATGGGTTGGGAACGGTACATCGGCCCGGACGGACGGACAATATGCCTTGACGGTTTCGGCACGTCTGCTCCGTATCAGCAGCTTCAGAAAGAATTCGGGTTCACCCCCGAAAACATCGTTGCCGTTGCAAAAAACATGCTGGTAAATGCTTGAGAAGAGAACTTTGTTAGTCTGCATATCTCACGAAATTCCGTAAGATATGCGGGTTGCCCGGACGAAGCTGTGTGAACACGCCGCAAGATCGGGTAAACGGAATATTCAACGATCAAGGGAGAGAGAAGAAGAAGGCAGGGGATATTCAACGACAAGAAGGGCAGTGGGGAGAGAAGGATGTCGGAATTTATAATTGAAGGCGGCAGAAGGTTGGAAGGTGACTTTACTGTCTCCGGCAACAAGAATGCCGCGCTGCCCATGCTTGCTGCCTGTATCCTGACAGACGAACGGGTTTGCCTGCAGAACGTTCCTCTTATAAAGGACGTTTACACAATGCTTGCGATCCTGGAGGATCTGGGGGTTGATGTTAATGTCCGGGGACATTCTGTAACCCTGTGCGCAAAAGGGATCCGCAAGCGGAAGCTTGCCCCGGATTTGTGCCGCCAGGTCAGATCCTCGATTTTATTTGCAGGCCCCATGATCGCGCGTTACAAAAGAGTTGTTGTCTATCCGCCCGGGGGCGATGTCATAGGAAGGCGCCGCCTGGACACTCACTTTCAGGGCTTAAGCCATCTTGGCGCAACCGTGCAGGGCAACAGGTGTTATGAGTTTTCTTGTGCCGGGCGCCTTATCGGCACGCGCATACTTCTTGACGAGGCCAGTGTAACCGCAACCGAAAACATTATAATGGCTGCGGTACTGGCAAAAGGCAGGACCAGCATCTTCAATGCCGCGTGCGAGCCCCATGTTCAGGCTCTTTGCATGATGCTCAACAAGATGGGCGCTGACATATCCGGCATAGGCGCCAACTATATCCAGATACAGGGTGTCGAATCGCTTCACGGCGTAACCCAGCGCGTCAACGGCGACTACATTGAAATGGCGAGTTTCATTACCGCATCGGCTCTTACCGGCGGAAGTCTTCGCGTTTACAATGCGCCTGTTGAACACCTGGATGTTATCGAAAAACCTTTCCGTAAACTTGGAGTTGAGTGGTCCATCAGAACCGACCATCTGTATCTGCCTTCAAAACAGAAACTCCGGATCCGAAACGATATTGGTTCGGCGATTCCCAAGATCGAGGACGGCCCCTGGCCGAATGTGCCGTCGGATCTGATGAGTCTTCTTCTGATTCTCGCCACACAGGCTGAAGGGACCGTGTTATTTTTTGAAAAAATGTTCGAAAGCCGCATGTACTTTGTGGATAGGCTCATTGAAATGGGCGCCAGGATTGTACAGTGCGACCCGCACCGCGTTATAGTCACCGGTCCTTCGCCTCTGCACGGAACCCACCTGTCAAGCCCCGACATCCGCGCAGGCATGACCATGCTGCTTGCAGCTCTCTGCTCAGAGGGCCGAAGCGTGATCGGAAATATTCAAAGCATCGACAGAGGCTATGAAGATGTAGACAGGCGTTTAAGAAAGCTTGGCGCGTCAATTCGCAGGGTCAGATGACAATGGCGCTTATTTGTTTTTGTTGCCTTCCCGGCGTTTGTTCTTGTTCCGCCGGAGATCTTGCTCTTTATTCCTGGTTCTTCCGCGCAATTTTTCTTTTGACCGCTGTCTTTTGCGCTGCATCTCCTGTCTGAGCTTTTCCAGTTGATCAGCGCTGAGAGTTTGCTTAACAAGCAGCATCTGTCTTGCCCTGAGTTTCGCCAGTTTGGTTCTCACTTCGCCCGCTTTTTCGACCGCCTGCATTACTTCTTCTTCGCTGACATCGTCCTGAATCATTGCCCTGGCCTGTTCCAGCCCTGCAAGTCTGAGGTCCGCATTAAGTTCAATGTTCTTCTTTTCTATGTTGTAGAGTTCCTGGCGCAGTTTTTTAATCTGGTAATCTTCCAGGCCGATTTGTTTTGCAAGCTCAGGATCACTGGCCAAACTCTTGATGATGCGCATTCCTCTTGCGCCCGCTGCGCGGCCTTCTTTGTGGTTACCCATACCCTTTTGGGCTTCGGGTCTCATTGCCCTGTTGCCGTCTTTTTTCCGGGGCTGTCCGGGTTGAGCATAGCATGCGCCGGCAATCAATCCCAAAGTCAGAACAAACGCCATTACACCGGTCAAACTTTTCATATCCTTCTCCTTGTTTATTGCCTCCTGATATTCGAGGCCTTATGGTATTTAAACGATTGAGCTGCCCGGTTTATTGCTTTTATATTTTCCCTTTTTCTAAAATTACACTTGCAGCTTCTTCTCGCAAGGCGCCAGGTAGCCCCAACCTTTTGATGTAACTTCCACGGTATCCTCAATCCTGACTCCGCCTATCCCAGGATAGTATAGGCCCGGTTCAATTGTTATGATATTGCCTTTTTTCAGCCGCGTGTCATTGGAACTTATTGCAGGGTTTTCGTGAATTTCAAGGCCGACGCCATGGCCCACGCTGTGAATAAATCCCGCAGGTCTGCCATTGCGAAGTTCTGTTTTGAATCCTCTCCTTTTAAGCTCCGATGCCGCGGCATTGTGGACTGTAGCGCATTTCACTCCCGGCCGCACACGTTCAAGCGCCGCCTGCTGGGCTGCCTGAACGGCGTTATACATTCGCGTGTATTCAGGCGAAGTTTCTCCTTTTGCCACGGTTCTTGAAATATCGCCCCAGTAACCGTGTTCCATGTGCCGCGGAAAAATATCCAGAACAATTCCCTCTCCGGCCCGCACGGGTCCGCTGCCTGCTTCATGCGGATCTGCCGCCTGTTTGCCCGGCGCAATAATTATATCCTGCCCGGTGCAGTTATGATCCAGAAGCGTCTTCATAACCAGGTTGCGCAGACGCTCCACTGTAACCGGCTCTCCACGGGCTTCAAGCTGTTGATTCTTCAGAGTTCTTGACCTGTAAAGCAGGTCCGTAACCGCCCGTACCGCAAACACGCCTGCCTGTTGAGCTTGTCGGATATTGTTGATTTCCCCGGCATTTTTAACGGCGCGTTCGGGAAAAACTTCCGTTTGCGCAATGGTAATTCGAATTTTTTTCTTTTTCATTGCTTCGGCAATTGCCACGGGAAAATCTGACGGGACTATTACCCGGCTTACTTTTTCCCTGCGTAACAGATAGACAACCCAGTTGCTTATGAGTCGTCGGCTCTTTGGCGTCATTCCCAGATCTCCGGGCGTCAAGACCATGGCATCCGGGCATGAACGCCTGACCCGTTCCCGCTCCATTGCGGAGACCACAATGACGGACTTGCCGCTATGTTTTAAGAATACAACGGGATCTTCCGAATTGAATCCGACCGCATAGCGCAAATCCGCCGAACGGCTTGGTTTATCAACCAATAATATGGTCTCATTTTTTTTCATCCTGTATCCTTTCAAGTTTGCCGTCTAATTTAACATGTTCTGCCCGGGTCTGGAACTTTGTATTTTGTTATCTATCAAGGGGTTCGTTGCGCTTGTTGATAACCTGTTAATAAGCTGTGCATATCTTTTGATAATTTTTTCTTGTTTTGTGGTCCTTCTTAAAACAGTATTGACCCGCAGTTTGATCAACCTTGCAGAATGGCTTGTATAACTGCTGTTTTTAGCCTTGTAATGTTGTCTGAAAGTTAAACCGGGGAGCCAGAAATGGCTGATAATAGCGCCAAAGATGTTTGGGATAAAGCATGTAAATATCTCCGGCAGGTTCTACATCCCGACGTATTTTCAAGATGGATTGCGGTAATTCAACCTGAATCCCTTATAGACAACAATTTCACACTCGCTCTCGACAACGATTTTTATCAAACCTGGCTTGAAGATAACTATCTCTCCCTTATCAAGG
>CAZIXB010000095.1:0-6250 GCA_964543205.1 uncultured Victivallales bacterium | reverse complement strand
AGAAATGGCTCGCTTCCTCGGCATGCGAACTGGTTATGCGGGAACCATTTGTATATCCGCCTATCTTTTTGAGCGCTCCGGCTATTCCGGCCGGATTCCTCGTATACTGTACAGATGAGGCGTCTGCAAGATACTCACGCTGGCGCGATACGGCGCTCTTGATCAGTTTCCCGAAAAATACTCCGACAAAACCTATAGCCATAAGCGTCAGCCCGAGAACAGCCATAAACAAAGTGACCCTGCCGTCTCTCCTCGATCTGCGTCCCCCCGTAAATGCGATTGTGCGAAAAAGAAAATAACCGATCAAACCAATCAGCAGAATTCCGTGAAGAACGCCGGTCAACCGGAGATTGAGCCGCATATCGCCATTCAGGATATGGCTGAATTCATGGGCAATAACTCCTTGCAGCTCATCCCGATTCAGATTATGGATCGTGCCACTTGTAACAGCTATAATTGCGTCAGAAGATGTGAATCCCGCGGCGAAAGCATTTATCCCCGGCTCCCGGTCCATCACATAGACATCGGGAACAGGTGATCCGGAAGCTATCGCCATCTCGTCAACTACATTCAGCAGCCGTTTCTCATCGGGATCGGAGGCGCTCCGGCTTACCTTTCGTCCTCCCAGGAGCAAGGCAATCGCAGAGCCCCCCTGCGACAACTGAGATATCTTGTAGACGGTTCCCATACATACTATCAGCAGAGTCCCGGATACAACCCATCCCAAAACCCTTGGACGCCACAACTGCACACTAAACTCTTCGTCTGCGGTTCGCTCTTCCAGGAAAACCTGCATACCAACGCTTATCACTAGATAAACTGCGCCCACTATGCAGATCACTGCAAGCGTGTAGTAAAGAACCAACAGCGAACTTCGCTTCCTTGCCTGATCCTGATTTGCAAAAAAATCCATCGTATTTGAGCCCGCCCCGACACCCCGGGATCTCCGATTCCGGCAAAAAAGTAAATGCCGGCCATGCTGCCGTTTGTTCTTCTCTAACATCATCCGGGGGCTTTATGGCCCCGTCTTGAATAAGGATTGCGGATGATCTTCCTCTCGCCTCACATTCCTGGCGCAACACGTTGCGCTTGCGCTATTTATTCATCAACTCGCCAGGTTTATGAATAAATCATGCTAGAAACTAACCTGGGGAGCTTCGCGTTCCTTTTCTTCAGTAATTTCAAACAATGAGGCTTCCTTGAAGCCAAGCGAGGAAGCAAGCAACACAGTAGGGAAACTTTCCCTGGTTGTATTATAAGTCATAACAGCGTCGTTGTATGCCTGCCTGGCAAATGCCACCTTGTTTTCAGTCGATGTAAGCTCCTCCATAAGCTGCGACATATTCTGATTTGCTTTCAGGTCCGGATACCTTTCGACTGTAACCAGCAACCTTCCCAAAGCGCCACCAAGAGCGGCTTCAGCGCCCATCAGGTTCTTCATTGCATTCGGATCGCCCGGATTGGAGGCCGCCTGGTCATTTGCAGCGGCCGCCTGGTTCCTCGCCTTGATTACAGATTCCAGCGTCTCGCGCTCATGCTTCATATAAGCTTTCGCGGTCTCCACCAGGTTCGGAATCAGGTCATACCGGCGTTTCAGTTGAACATCTATCTGGGCAAAGGCATTTTTGAACCGGTTCCTCAGCCTCACCAGCTTGTTGTAAATACCGGCAACAATAGCTATTAAAAATACCACCACAGCAAGCGCAATCATCGCAATCCACATTACGGAGCTCCTTCCTATTTTAAAATCAGAATATATTTACACGTTGCCTGTAACATCGGCAATGTGTCCCATGGGCATATGCTACAAGACAAATCGTTCGCGTCAAGGACAATAGGTATGCATACAACATTCCCGGCCATACAGCTCACCTGAAGGTTCGCCATCCCATGTGAACCGCGCGAAAGGGCAATACTCCACTGAGCCGGACCTACACCGTCACAAATTGTTTTCAAAAACGCTATTCTTAAGTTTGCCTGATTTCAACAAGTGTTCAACGCACTCCCTGTATATCTGGGGAATTGTATACCGGGGTTGAAAGTCGAGCAGCTTGCGGGCTTTTTCTATACTGGCGCACGGAGAGTGTTCAACATGCGTTTTGGTAACCTTGTACGCGGCGTCACCCATAAACAATTTCAGTTCCTTCAATGGCGCTAACTCTATCAGAGGGCTGCGCCCGAATATGCGGGCAACTTCCCGACAACACTCAACAAGGGTCATTGCAAAAGGAGCCGCAACGCTGAAGCTCTCTCCAATCGAAATGTTTCTTCGCAGAACCGCGCGCTCAAAAAGCTGCGCCACATCGTCGGCATGAACATGATGCAGGGTGGCAAGGCCGTTGTCCGGCAGATATACCTTGCGGCCCGCGCCTAGATTCTCATAAACCGCTGTTCCCGCAAGTGATCCCTGGGGGTCAACAGGCAGCCAACCGGCGCCGGAAATATGGCCCGGATGAATCACTGTAGAGGGAAAACCCGACGCGCAGCATGCATTGTAAAGCTCCGTTTCTATGCGGCGTTTCTGCTTTCCGTATTCTGTTATCGGCCTGCGCAAAAATTCCTCTCGGTAAGGAACCCTGTATGCGGGACCATATGCCCACAAGGTTCCGCAATGAAGAAAATGGCTGATCTTCCCTCCAAACGCTTCCATCATCAACATGTTCTGTTCGGGAGTAAAACATATCAAGTCTATGACCACATCCGTCTTGACCGCCTCCATACGCTTCTGCCAAGCGTCAGACTTTTCTTCCTCGCGGCGGTCAGCCTGAATCCATTCAACCCGGCCCCATTCGGCTTCTGCAACAGGGTACCTGGGCTTGCAGTTCCGAGAAACAACAGAAACCTCAAAATTGTTTCTTAAAAGTCTTGGAACGAGATAACTCCCTATATGCCCGGTTCCGCCCACAACAAGAATTTTCACATTCGCCCTCCTTACAGTTTATGCAAGTTCCCATTGCGCCAGCCACGCCGGGCCCTTACAAGCCATAACAATCATTATTAAACATCCACCATAATTGCGCAAGATGCCGTTCTATGACCAGGGCTCATTCCATGCATAAAAATTCTCTTCTTTTGAGACGTTCTGTTTTCTATATTGTCTTCAATCTTTTGCAGGCATCAATATGTGAACATTATCAGTTGTGGATCATATGCACAATCTGTGGGTTGAAAATGGTATCCGCGCAAGCTAGAATGTGGCGTGGGGCTAAGAAAAATGTATTAAATTCCAGCGGAAGACTCTCAATTGTTCTGATCCAGGTATAGAAAACTCGACACACAATGCGAACCATAACACATAAAATGCTAATCGATTGGGCTGGAGCCCAGATTGTACGAGACGCTGAAGTCATGGTCGAAAAAGGTCTGGTCCTTGAAGCGGATTTCGATGATTCCTGCATAAAAGGTTCTGTCCTGTGGAATAATCGTCCTCTTAAAACCGGGCTTCGCATTCTGCAAGACGGCACAGTGGAAAACCTATGTCCCTGTTATGCAAATAAAGAAAGAGGCATCATCTGTCCACACGCTATCGCCGTGGCCGAAACAATGGTAAGACGCAACACCGACCCTGACCGCAACAACAGGGTTCTAGCCGAAATGAGAAGGGCAAGGCGCCTGGCTGCAATTGATGACTCTCTGTACATAAAGCGTGTCCCCTCAGGCGCGGCAGGTTCCATGCCGGCCCGGTTAGAACTGAAGTTAGACGGCAACTGGATCGACGGTTTTATGAAAAATGCCGTTCCTGTAAACTGCGAGCTTTATTATAGAGGAAAAGGCCTGGGGCTCGATGATGTGCCGCGCAATCTCGCGGTCTCCCTAAACAAAAAAGACGAAGCTCTGCTTTACGTGCTGGAAGATATTTCAGAAGGCCCGGCTCGAAGCCGACTGACGCTCAACCGGACGGATTTCATAAATATTCTTGAATTGCTTCAAGGAAAAGGCGCCATGCTGCCGGATTCAGGCCGTCTTTCCATAAATAGCACACCTTTAGCAACGCACTTTAGAATGGCTATGAACGAAGGAAACGGAGAGATATGCGTCTGGGCGCACACGGAAACGCCTTTTTGCGGAGACAAAGAATCGCCCGTGTATCTGATAGCGGGAAAAAAGGGATGGATCTACTCTTCCGCGCACGTGTGGCCTCTCGACAACCTTCTCCCCGCGCCATACCACGGAATCTATGCGGCTCCGATCACCATTCCCAGGGAATCGGTATACCGTTTTCTGAAACGCGAATTGCCTCTTCTCCGCAATTATGCCCGCATCGAATCGGATTTGTCGGTCGACCTTTTTACTTTCGAACCCGCAAAACCCGGATTTGAACTAGCCGTTCAAGGGAGCCCGGCATCAGTATCCGCCCAGCTAAAGGCTGTTTACGGCGGCATTTCTGTGTTTGCCGCAAAGCCGGATGCTTCCGGAGATTTCGGCATTCCCGATCCGGAAGATGTAATGGCATATCGGATCAGAAATACGGCAGCCGAAAAGGAAGCGCTGGCGATTGCCTCCCAAGCCGGATTTAACGGCTGTTTCGGCGACCGCCTCGAAAGCATTGTCGGCCATCGTGAAGTGTTGAATTTTCTCGCCGGATCAATTCCAAGATTAAGACGCAGAGGATGGAAAATCGCAATGGAAGGAAGAGTCAGCCAGCTTATGGAAGACGCGCATTTTGCCACCCCTGTCGTCCACATCAACAGCGCCCCCGACAGCAATTGGTTTGACGTTGCTTTTGACTTTGAAGATCAGACTGGCTCAAGCATCTCTCAACAGGAAATTCAGCAGGCGCTACTTAAAGGAGATTCATACATAAACAAAGGACGCTCTACGGTATTTATAGACGATGAAGCAGTAAGTTCGCTGCGGGAAATCTTTACCGACTGCGCATCCAGGGACAGCGATCAGTCAGGCCACTTCTCGCTCCCCAGCACTCAGGCAGCCTTTGTTAAAGCTTCTCTGGACGCTCTTGACGGCATAGACATCGAAGACACAAAAGAATGGCGCATGCGCGCGGCCCGGCACAACCGCAAACTGAAAATTGAACCGGTCACACTGGATCCAACATTGTCCCGAATCCTCAGACCATACCAGAAAGAAGGAGTCAACTGGCTGCATTTTCTTCAGAAAAGCGGCTTCTCTGGCATACTGGCCGATGAAATGGGTCTTGGCAAAACCCCCCAGACGCTTGCATGGCTTCAACTAATAACGGCACATCCGGACAACGGCAACAAGCCGGCGTTGATCGTATGCCCTAGCAGCATAGTGGATAACTGGGCCGAAGAAGCAGAAAAATTCACTCCACAAATAAATGTCTGCGCCATGACAGGGCCGGACCGGTCGTCGCAATTGAGAAACATCAAAACATTCAACCTGGCCCTTACTTCATATGCGCTGTTGCGCAGAGACATTGAGGAATATCTCAAGTATCATTTCTCTGTGGTGGTCCTTGACGAGGCGCAGCACATCAAGAACAGGTCAACACAAAACGCCAAATCCGCAAAGATGCTTAAAGCAGACCACCGTCTTGTCCTTACGGGCACTCCGGTTGAAAACAGCGTATCGGATCTGTGGTCAATCATGGACTTCCTTATGCCCGGCTACCTTGGCAACCATGACAAATTCCATTTATCCTACGAACTTCCCATCGCTCGAGGCGGGCCCGACGCAGCCATGGCCCAACTCAAACTGAAAAGAAAGCTCCGTCCCTTCATGCTTCGACGTCTGAAGAAGGATGTTGCCCGGGATCTGCCGCCAAAGATTCAAAGAGTGTCAATGTGCCATTTGACAAGGGATCAACAGCAGGTTTACAAAACGCTTCTAGCACAATATAAAAAGAAAATCACCGACATGGTCTCCCTCCGGGGATTCAATAAATCACGGATGGAAATCCTGACCCTGCTTATGCGGCTGCGGCAGACATGCTGCCATCTTGACCTTCTTAAGCTGCCAGGCTTAGAACCCCGCGAACCTTCGGCAAAAACAGAACTCTTTCTTGAACTGCTCAACGAGGCTGTCGACAGCGGACACCGGGCCCTTGTGTTCAGTCAGTTCGTATCAATGCTCCAGATCCTCCGGACTATGCTGGAAGCAGAAGGACACGAGTACTGTTACCTGGACGGATCCACGAAAGACCGCATGAAGGTCGTGCACAAGTTCAATACCCAAAGAAATATACCTGTGTTTTTGATAAGCCTTAAAGCAGGCGGCACAGGCCTTAACCTTACCGGCGCTGATATGGTAATCCATTTCGATCCATGGT
>CAZIXB010000094.1:0-6336 GCA_964543205.1 uncultured Victivallales bacterium | reverse complement strand
GGCGTTTTTCTGTGTAAACAAGACAACCGATCCAGGCTCTTCATCCGGCACAAACGACTGGGACTTTGTTGTTGACCTTGGCGTTCAATCCGGCAGCTTCACCTACACGCTGGGCGGCCTGGAAGGCGGCACGAACTACTATGCCCGAGTCTACGCGGTTAACGACGCCACAAACAACTGGTCAAGCGCAACGAACTTCACGACCCTTGAACGGCCGTCTATTCCCGACGACCTGGCCTTGTCGGGCAACGTGTCGATGTACAATTCGATGACGTTCAGCAACACAACAGCTACGCTTGAACCGACAGGAGAAGGAACTCCGGAAATCTATGATTTCTCGAGCTTCAATCCGGATCATGCGTCATTGAACCTTGGCAACTTCAATATCACATCGGGAACCGATCCGATTCAACTGAAGCTTAACGACGGCGCTTTGCTTTCAACAGGCGGGCGCATTGAGTCCTCCGTGGGAGCCGGCGCTGTTGGCGGCATCATACATCTGTATAACGCCGGAGATATTGCGATGGGCAACGGATATATCCGCGCTTACAAAACCGGAGGCGGAAGCGGAAGCAGCGGACCGATCTATATCGGCAAGCCCGACCTGCCTGTCGGCTCCGTTCAGGCTGCCTATATAGAGTGTTCAGAGCAAGGCCCGCAGGGCATCTACATTTATTCTTCAGGAGACGTGAAAGCTGAGGATGCTTCCGGGGTTGCGGGAGATATCGACGTCAGCAGCAGTACGGAAGGCGATCTGCATGTTCATCATGCCGGAGGGCTGAGGGCGGCGGAAGTCAAACTGATTCGCAACGCCTCATCCTCTTCTGAGCGTCAATACGAGGTTATTCTGGATGGAGCAGCTTACGCGCAGGATCAAGAGCCTTCAGGTGTCTTTGATGTGCAAGACATTATTGCATACGGGAACAATACGTCTAAAGGGCATCACACGATTCACGGACACACGACCATTGTGCGCAATTATCTGGGCGTCACTGTGACTGGAGGTATTGACACTCGCGCGAGAAGGTCCAATACCGGTAACCAGCATGGCAATGGCGGCGATATTACAATAACTAATATTGTGAATACTATCGACATTCAGGGTTCTATTGTTGCCCAGAGTGAACAAGATGCAACTGATCCGAGCATACGCGGCATCCTGACTCTCCAGGCGGGCGGCAAGATCAAGCTTGGCAGCCTGGATTTGTCCAAGGTGCAATACGCGGTTTTTGACGCGGGCGTAGATGTAGAGGTCAGCGGCGAGATTACCGGCGATGACGCAACTGCTCTCAGCGGCGATGGCAGCGCGCTGGACAACGGCTCTAACTTGCGCCTGCCTGCCGGGCAGGTCATGACCTACCGGGCCGAAGATAATCCCGCTCTGCAGGAAGGCACCTACACTCTGGCCGATGAGAACGGCACAGGAGGCGCCGGGGGCACGTTGAAACCCTGGGCGGCCAAGGGCACGATAGTGATTATCCGTTGATATGAAGAGCGCAAAGGGCGAGAGCGAGGATATCTTGACGCATGTGCATGTGTCTTTATCGGGCAGAGTTTCTTTGCGGTAACTAGAGGCCTCTATTCCGCATATCTCACACTTTATCGAGCAGAAACGGTTCAGAGCGTTGTGAGCGCGGGTTAACCCGCATATCTCACAGAATTTCGTAGTGAGAGCGTGGAAAGCGCTGCTGCGAGGGCGCGAATTGGTAAAACGTCGGAGCAGCCGTATAGACATACTGCAATCTGGCGTTTTGTCAATTCGTGCCGTCACAGTGGGGCTATCAGCGCTCGCAGCAGGAATTTTGTGAGATATGCGGGTTAGTCTGAAACGAACTCAGAGTTTGGAAAAAAGTTTTAACCGGAGCTATTTTCGATGAAGCCGAATATCGTGTTTATTCAGGTAGAAAGTCTTGACGGCAGGGCGTTGGGTTGCATGGGCGAACCGGGCGCCTATACGCCGAATATCGACCGGCTCGCGCAGAACGGAGTTGTTTTTGAGCATGCCTATTGCAACAGCCCGCAGTGTTGTCCATCAAGAAGCAGCATGTGGTCAGGCAGATACGTTTGGCAGTTGGGCGCGTGGAATAACTATCGCGGATTGCCCCGAAACGAGCGGACCTTCGTGGACGATCTGGAGGAAACCGGTTATCAGTGTGCGACGCTCGGGCGTACGGACCATCGTAGCGGCAATCATTCAACCGCTGCAAGAATGTCGGCATGGGTCCGCTCCGCTCCAGACGTAATTTTCAGAAGTTCCGGCCCTGGGCATGGGATTAATGATAAGGGAAAAAGGCAGAGGGCTCAGGACTGGAGATGGCTTGACGAGGCCCGGCTCTGGCTGCGCAATGAGCGAGTGAGGAATAAGCCTTTCTTTATGCATCTTGGTCTAATCAATACGCATCCCGGAGCGGGTTACAGAACATCGAGATACTGGCTTGAACACATAGATCCTCAAAAGGTCTTGATGCCGCCCCTGGAAAAACCCGAGACGCATCCGGCTATGCGGCGGATGATAGAGGCCAAAGGTTGCAACAGGGATTTTACCAGGGATTTTATTTTCACTTGCAGGCGACATTACCTTGCCATGGTTGCTGAGATTGACGGGATTGTCGGAGAGCTTGTCGACGACCTGGAAGCGGCTGGAGAATTGGATAACACGGCGCTAATCTTTACCTCGGATCACGGCGATATGCGAATGGAGCACGGCCAGTGGCTCAAGAACTGTTTCTATGAAGGATCTGCCAGGGTGCCGCTGATTGTTGTCGGGCCGGGAATAAAGAAGGGCCGCAGGGTTAAACATCCGGTCTCGCTTATCGACATATATCCGACCTTGATGGAACTGGCCGGAGCAGTGGGGCGTGATGATCTTGCTGGGCATTCGCTTGTTCCTGCGGCTCATGGGAAAAGATCAGCGCATCCCGGGGTTGTGATGAGCGAGTATCACAGTAATTTTCAGCAGACGGGCAGCTTCATGCTCCGCAAGGGGCGCTGGAAATACATCAAGTATATCGGCCTGAGACCGCAGCTATTTGACGTGGAAGCCGATCCGCAGGAGATTCACGATGTTTATGAAGAAGCGCCCGATTTAGCTGCCGAGCTTGACGGCGAACTTGAGAGAATTGTCGACTGCGAAGCTGTGGACTCGGCGGCAAAGGCCACGGACTTAGCGGAATTTGACACGTGGAAACTGCGTTTTTCCAGGGATGATTACCTCCGGGCAATGTCGGACGTTGCCACGGTATGGAACAAGGATATAGAGAAGAGATTTGCCGGATGGGCAGAGAACCAGGGGCAGCAATAAGGCGTTATGAACTCACAGACGCTGATTTTGTTTTGTGTAAAATATTGGATGCAACATAAGTATAGGAAGTCATTGGCTGCGGACGAGGGGGTTGCGGAACAAAAAAGCGTTCAAAATGGAACAGAACGTTGACATAGCCCGATCATTTGCCTAACCTCACTTATTGAATGTGGGCCGTTAGCTCAGTTGGCAGAGCAGTACACTTTTAATGTACGGGTCGACGGTTCGAATCCGTCACGGCCTACCATCCGGTATTGAGGCGAACCGCTATGCAGCGGCTTGAAGTTTCTGCCGCAACATTCCGGCGGTGTTTCCGCATTACGCAGGTGATTTATGGCAACGAGCAATTTCAGATATGCCTGGGAGACAATGATTTTCAGGCTCGCTCGATCAGTTGTCCCTCATTTCCCTCGACCGGCTATTATTGGTTTTGCGCATGTCACGGGAAGAATAGGCTATTCTCTGGCAGGACGGGAGCGAAGGGTTGCGCGGGCCAATCTTGAAACCGTCTTTCCTGATGCGTCTGAGAGCTGGGTACAGAGCGCCGCCATGAAATCGTTCCAGACTTTTGCCCTTGTCTTGTTTGATCTTTTCTGGTTCGGGCGGCACGGCAGACGGAGAATAGAACGCTTTGTTGATTTTGATAGTTCTATGGAAGCAGTTCTGAATAGCGGCCCGGCGGTTGCGGTAACCGCGCATCTGGGTAACTGGGAGGCGCTGGGACTTGCGGTCGCGTTGCGGGGCAACCCCCTGATAAGCGTTGCCGCGGATCTCGAGAATCCTGCAGTGAACCGGGAGCTGAACTTGATGAGGCAGGCAACCGGGCAAAAGGTTTTGCCCAGGCGCGGCGCGGTAAGGGGGATGCTGAAGGCTCTGAGGAGCGGGGAAAGCGTAGGTCTGTTGGCTGACCAGAATACGCTTCCTCAAAACGGCGGGACATATGTCGATTTTTTTCGATTGCCTGTTCCTGTCACGAGGGCTCCTGGGATTCTTGCCTGCCGCGCAGGTGTGCCTATAGTTATGGCTTTTTGTGTTCCATGTGATGGAGGAAGATACCGGGCTTATGTTTCGGAGAGCTTTGATCCTCGCAAAGAAGGTATGAACGATTTGGATGTTGCCGAGCGGATAGCCGCTGCAACGGAAAAGGAAGTATCATTGAACGCTGACAAATGGTTATGGAGTTACAAGCGGTGGAAATATATACCGGCGGGAACAGACGGGGCTCTTTATCCTTTTTATGCGAAGCGCGGCGGATAAAATTTATCGGTGGTATGAGAAATGAAAAACACGGAAACGAGATGAAAAAATAACGTTAGTGTTTGCGGAATTATTGAAAGAACGGCAGAAATGAGGCATCTATGAAACTTGGCATTATCGGCGGCAGTGGACTTTATCAATTGGAAGGATTGACGGGCATTAAGGAGGAGAAAGTTCATACTCCCTACGGGGAACCCTCGGATAATTATATCTGCGGAAAAATTGCCGAAAGAGAATTGTGTTTTCTGCCTCGCCATGGAGTCGGGCACCGGCTGCTGCCGTCAGAACTGAATCACAGAGCAAACATTTTCGGATTCAAGGCGCTGGGAGTGGAGAGGATCATATCAGTTTCGGCAGTAGGCAGCTTGAATGAGAATCTGCGCCCGCGGGATGTAGCCCTTCCGGATCAGTATTTTGACAGGACAAAACGGTCTGTGGACCACACGTTTTTCGGGCAGGGCGTGGTTGCTCATATTGGTTTCGGCGAGCCTGTATGTCCGGACCTGAGAAAAATTCTGCTGGAAGTTAGCGAAAAAGTTATCACCGCAGACGATCAGTCGGAAAAGGTCAAAGTAGTGGATGGCGGAGTCTACGTAAACATGGAAGGACCGGCATTTTCGACCAAGGCCGAGTCAAATATGTACCGTCAGATGGGTTTTGATGTGATTGGTATGACAAGCCTGGCCGAGGCAAAGCTGGCGAGAGAAGCGGAAATATGTTATCAGCCTCTGGCGATGGTGACCGATTATGATTGCTGGAAGGAATCGGAAGAAGCGGTTAGCGTCGAGATGGTTGTGGAGAATCTCAAGGCAAATTCAAGCCTGGCTAAGCGTATTATAAGGGACTTGATTCCTGAGCTTCCTTCTGAGCGCAAATGTGACTGCCAGGATGCTCTCGGATCTGCGCTGATGACGGCGCCTGAAGCGATTTCTGAGGAATCGAAGTCAAGGCTGGGGCCCATCCTGGAGAAATACGTCTAAACTGGAGAATGAAGCAATTTGTATACAACCTTCTGGATGTTATTTTTCCGAGGAGCTGCGGCTCGTGCGGCAATAACGTCGCCGAGGGGCATGGACATATCTGCTGGGAGTGCAGATCCCAGTTTGCGTTGATAGCGCAACCGTTTTGCGCCAGGTGCGGAGATCCCGCTGACGGGGATGTGTTCCACGAATACACATGTTCTCGGTGCAAGCGGGAAGATGTCTTTTTTGACCGCGCCCGGTCGGCTTTGAGGTATTACGGATCTGTGAAGAAAGCCATGGCGCAATTCAAATATAATGCCTATGTATGGCTTGCGGATGATCTTTCCAGGTACCTTGAGGCCTGTGTTAAAGTCCATTATGGTCAAGGCTGCATTGACGCTATAGTTTCTGTGCCTCTATTCGGCCGTAAAGAGAGGGAAAGAACATTTAACCAGTCCTCGTTGCTGGCGCGGCGTTTGGCTAAAGCGATTGACGCGCCTTTTTACGGCGGCAGCGTGGTTCGAACCAGGGACACAGGCAGCCAGGTCAAGCTGAATGCCAGGCAGAGAAGGACAAATGTTTTGAATGCTTTTCGTGTAGTTTGCAGGGAAAGAATAGACGGAAGGTCAATCCTGCTTGTTGACGATGTTATGACAACAGGCGCGACTGTGAACGAATGTTCGAAGGCATTGAAGCAAGCCGGAGCAGTTGAAGTTAATGTTATTACTGTTGCCAGGGGGTAGGGGGGGAAAGTCATTGGCCATTTTCGCCCTGTGGGCGAGTCATGTGCGCCTGACGGCGCGTCATTTTCGCCCT
>CAZIXB010000093.1:0-6339 GCA_964543205.1 uncultured Victivallales bacterium | reverse complement strand
TTCGTTCTTCTTGATCTTCGCGAGCCTGAGAATTGCCGCAAAGCGGTGATGGCCGAAAACGGGCCGATGGAAGAAGTCTATCAGCTTGCCGCGGATATGGGCGGTATGGGCTTTATACATTCCGAAGAATGCGCGATCATGCATAACAACGTGCTCATCAATGTTAACATGACCGACGCCGCCGCCAAAGCCGGTGTCCAGAGGTATTTTTATTCCTCATCAGTCTGTGTATACAGGGATATGGCTTCTGACGAACCGCCGATGCCGGAGGATGGGGCCATTCCAGCCAATCCGGACAATGAATATGGCTGGGAGAAGCTGTATTCCGAGCGTGTGGCCATGGCATACGGACGGCATTCCGGCATGGAGGCGCGTATTGCCCGTTTTCAGAACTGTTACGGCCCGGAAGGAACCTGGCGCGGAGGCAGAGAAAAGGCGCCGGCTGCAATTTGCAGGAAGGTCGCGGAAGCTGAAGAAGGCGGCGAGGTGGAGGTCTGGGGCGACGGGACGGCTGTAAGGTCCTATACCTATGTGGACGATCTTGTTGACGGAATTTACAGGCTGACGCAATCGGATATTGACAAGCCCGCAAATATAGGCAGCGATGCGCGTATATCTGTCAAGGATCTGGTTGACACTGTAATCGGTATCTCGGGAAAGAATCTAAGCGTCAAATATGTTGAAGGCCCCGTGGGTGTGCAATCGCGGAATTTCACTAAAGACCGGATCAAGTCCATCGGCTGGCAGGCCAAAGTGAGCTTCCGTGAAGGAATCTCAAGGACCTTTCGATGGGTTAATGAACAAGTAAAAAAAGCGTAATCATTTTCTACCGGGATCAATAAGGCTTTGCCATTCTGCTTTCAGGATGCCTGCGGCTTCCAGCGCTGCGGTTCTGCCCCGCGGTTTGAATCCAAGGTGATATTCCTCAAAGCGTCCGACAAGGTTTGAAAGTTTTTCCAGTGAAGCAGGCGGCGAGGTGGTGTTGTATGCCGAAGCCGGTGAAGAAGCTTTCTGCCATGAGCGCATCATTGCGAAAACTGGCGGAGCCAGTGTCTCTGTGTTTTTGTTGCTTGAGCCGCAATTCGCGCAGATGGAACCCCCTTTTGCGTGCGAAAAATGTATCGGGCGGTTTTTTACAGGGACTATCCGGCGTCCGCATTGCGCGCAGGCGTTGGTGCGCGGGGCAAGCCCGAGCGCATCCAGCAGGTGTAATTCAAACCATGTCATGCATTGTGCGCAGGCGCCTTTATTTGCGAGGATATCAAGCGTTATGTCCAGCAAGTTGAAAAGCGAAGTCTGCCGGGATCCCTCGCTGGAAGTCTGCCGGACAAGTCCGGAGACGCATGATGCCATGATACACGCCCGCCAGTCGCGGCGCAGTTGATCGCGCCTTTTCAGAGGGGAGCATTCTTTTGCGGGATGCAATCCGCCTTGGTCCTTGTGATAAAAGAGAAGTTCGCAAGAGTAAAAAAGGTCATACTGGCCGAGAAACCAGCTTCTTGGGCGGGAGGCCCCTTTTACAAGTGTTGCCAGCCTGCCGAAGCCGGGTGTAATCCATGTTACGATATGGGAGCTTTGCGAATAGGGCGCGATATTCAGCGCGATGGCTTCGGTTTTTTCAATTGGGGCGCTCATAGTCAAGCCGGGTCAATTTTTTCCGATAAGCCCGGCCAGGAGTTTTCGACTGTCGGCTTGCCGCAGCCACGATAATTCGCGTTTTCTCATCGAATTTCTTTGAGCCGGGGTTTTGTCGTCTCTTCCGCTTAGATGATTGCAGGCGTGAGCCAGGTACAGCGCTATCTCCCGGGATTCCTCAATTTTCGTATTTCTGGACGCTTCCAGTATCGCCTTTTCCACGTTTACTATTATTTCCGCTGTTCGTTTTTTTTCTCCGGGTATAGGATCGTACCCGTGGCAGATGACGTCAGTGGTTTCGGCACAGTTTAACAGTTGCTGGTTGACCTGGCGGATGCCTGAATCGTCCGTGAAGAGCACAGAAAATTCGTCGTATCCGCTATAGCCTTCCAGAATTCCCGTTTTTTGCGCCAGGAACGTTAGCAGTTCCTTTATTTTTCTGCTGTTCGGTCTTCGGATTTGCTGGTTGTTGTTTATCTGTATCTTCATCTTTCGGGTATGGAATCCTGGTATGAACCATGTTTGTGAGTGTAAATACGAATGCCCTCTTAATGCGCGCCAAATCAGAGAGTTTAAGTCCGCTTTCGTCAAGCTGGCCGTCGAGTATTCTTTGCTTTACAATATCATCGACCAGGTCTTGTATGTGGGCAGGAGTCGGTTTCTCCAGCGAACGCGAGGCTGCTTCAACAGCATCGGCAAGGCAGATGATCGCCGACTCCCTGTCGGAAGGTTTCGGGCCTGAATACCGGAAATCTCTCTCGTCGACTTTTCTGCGATCCGATGCCTGGGGGCTTTTGTCTTCAATTCCGAGCTCAAGTTGTTCTTTTGCCTTGTGGTGGAAGAAGGAAAGGACGCTGGTTCCATGATGTTCCCTGATTGCTTTGCGCACAATTACAGGTATCTTGTACAACATCGCCAGGCTCAGACCCTCCTTTACGTGTGAGGTTATAACAAGTGTGCTCATGCTGGGGGAGAGGTTGTCGTGGGGATTGTTGTGCAAACTGATGTTTTCGGCAAAGAGCCCCGGTTTGGTTAGTTTGCCAACATCGTGAAAATATGCCGATACCCTGGCAAGCAGGGGATTGGCGCCTATTTCGTCTGCTGCCGCCTGGCTGAGATTGGCCACCACAAGGCTGTGATGATAGGTTCCAGGCGCTTCAAGCGCAAGCCTTTGCAGGAGGGGATGGCTGAGGTCCGAAAGTTCAAGCAGTGTTATGTTAGTGGCAACGTTAAAAAGGCTTTCCAGCGCAGGCATAATCAGAAGAACCAGCAGGGCGGAGAAAAAGGCGCTCAGGATACATGAGCCGGCCATGTGCAAAACAAGTGTGACGTCGATCTTCTGCCAATTCAGAGCTGTAAAGCCGAGGACACAGACGATCTCAGCGAGTCCAACTACCGATGCGGTGCGCAGCGCCTTTGATCGTGTTTTTATATTTCGCGCGGTTGTTGCGGCAATAACTGTTACCAGTATACCTGTGACCAGCAGCGTGAAAATGCTGTCGGCAGTGTGAGACATGGTCTGGACAGACATCAGCGCCATTATCATAACCGCCCATATGCCTGAGGCAATGGCAAGAACACTGTTCAGCATAATGGTGGCCATTAGAGGAACTATAGCAAACGGCAGCAGGAACAGAATGATCTCGGAATGAGGGTGGTCCGTAAAGCCCCAGAAATACAGGATTGTTCTTGCGGCCATCAGCGCAATCAGCACGATGGAAGCCAGCAAGCCTGTTTTGCTGTTGCTCTGAATAGTTTCAGGGGATGCTATATAGATGAACAGTCCTGCGGCAAATAAGGTCGCAAGGGCAAATACACTGCTGCCTGAGATGATCATGATTTCGTTAAATGTCATGGGCAGATCAAGAAAATCATCCAACCCCACCAGGACAACGGCTACGATCCAGACTACGGCTGCAATAAGCAGCCCTATGGCAGGATTTTCCTCCGGAGATCTGTGTCTATTGCGACGGACTGATTTTTTCTGCCTCGTGCGCGTTTTCCGGGTTCTTGCTTTTGAAACGTCTTGTCTCACTGTATTTCCCCAAAACCCTGTTCTTCGGACAGGGCTGATTCGATTACAATATATACAAATTGGGAATATTACGTTAATCAGACTGAAATGCAACCTGCATTCCTTGCGTTGCGGGTTTTCCGATTCTTGCCGCTTGGCGCTTGCCAGCGAGGCCGATGGGGGCTAATCTGTGAATACTATGAACCAGGCTGTGTATCTTATTTTTGGCGATGAATATCTCGCGGACATGAAGGGCAAGGATTTGCTTGGAGAACTGCTGCCTGACGATCAAGATGGTTTGCAGTCTGACATAATTGAAGCTGCCGCGAACGATTCCCAAGAGGCGCTCAAGGCCATGGCCAATTGCATGGAAGCCATTTTTACGGTTGGACTTTTTCAGAAAAGCCGCACCGTGTGGCTGCGAGGCGCGACGTTTCTGACAGATAACAAGGTAGGCAAAACAGAAGCTGTCAAAGAACGGGTCAATGAACTGGCACGGATAATAAAGAATGGAGAAACAGGCGACTCTACGCTTGTGGTGACTGCGGCCAAGGTAGACAAACGTCATTCTTTTTACAAGGCATGCAAGGCGGCCGGCAAAGTTATTGAGTACGAAACCGCGTCCACCACGGCGGCTGGACGCAGGAAAATAATTGATATAGCCGCGCGAGCCGGCAGAAAATATCAACTGGAAATGCCGCAGCGTCTCCTGGAGTTTTTTGTTGAGCGGGTGGGCTATGATATCCGGCTCATAGTTGGAGAGATGCAGAAGCTTTCCGTTTACAAGGGCGATGACCGACGGGTCAGACCTGAAGATATCAGGGATATAGTCAGCGCTTCAAGCGAAGCGCTTGGTTGGGACCTGGCGGACACTTTTGGAAAACGCGACCTTGCCGGAGCCGTTCGCGTATTGCGGCAGCTTGTCTTTCAGAAAATATCCCCTGTAGCCTTGATAATATGGCTTGAAAAAAGAGTCAAAGAGCTGATTGTGCTGAAAGAAGCAGCGGTTAACGGGTGGTTGTCCGAAAGGGGGCGGAACTATACCTGGAGCGGTGTGCCTGAAAGAATTGATGCGATCCTGTCCGGAGACTTCGACAAAGATCCACGCAGGATGCATCCGTACAGATTGAAGATGCTTGCCTTGCAGTCATCAAATTATTCCATCGATGAGTTGCTGGATTGCAGGGACAGAGTTGAAGAATGCCATACGAGAATGGTGACAAGCGGCTTACCCCAGGACACCTTGCTGGAGTTGCTTCTGATCAGAATTATTTCTCGTTAAGCAAAACCTTGACTTGCTTCCAGTTATTTGTACGATTTCTTCCCTGATTGCAACAAGCCAACGTAGCTCAGCTGGCAGAGCAGGGCATTCGTAATGCTCAGGTCGTCGGTTCAATCCCGACCGTTGGCTCTCTTCAGTTGGTTGCCCGCCCTTTTGTTCCCTTTGCCTGCGATGAGGCCTTTTTCGCTTTTCCTTTGGGGCGTAGTTGCCGGACGGCCTTGCCGGCCTGCCACATTTCGGAGTTGCCTATTTCCGAGAGTTCTTTGTCGAGTTGTTTCTGGTAATCTTTTCGTCCGCATGACCGGAGCACTCTTTGTGTTTCCTTGCCGGCCTGCACGGATTTATACAGTTCGCGGAATACGGGCATCACTGCTTTTTTGAATTTTGGTTTCCAGTCCAGCGCGCCGCGCTGTGCTGTAGCAGAGCAATTTGCGAACATCCAGTCCATGCCCTTCTCATCTACCAGCCTGATCAGGCTCTGTGTAAGTTCTTCAACAGTCTCATTGAAGGCCTCGCTTGGCGTGTGGCCATGGCTCCTAAGCGTCTGGTACTGCGCCTCCATAATTCCCGCAAGCGCGCCCATAAGTACGCCTCGTTCTCCGGTCAGGTCGCTGTAGACTTCGCGTTCGAAGGTGGTTGGGAAAAGGTAACCTGATCCTATGGCTATGCCGGCTGCAAGGCAACGTTCTTCTGCGCGTCCGGTAGCGTCCTGGTAAACAGCATAGCTTGAGTTTATGCCCGCTCCGGAAAGAAAATTGCGCCGGACCGACGTTCCGGACCCCTTGGGGGCAATCATTATGACGTCAACGTAGTCGGGCGGCTCCATTTTTGTCTGGTCGTTGTATGCAATGGCGAAGCCGTGAGAGAAATAGAGAGCGTCTCCTTCCTGGAGATGTTTTTTAACATCGGGCCAGATTTTCCGCTGGGCCGCGTCGCTTACGAGCATCTGGATAAGAGTTCCCTTCTCGACAGCTTCTTCAATCGGGAAAAGATCCTTGCCGGGCTTCCAGCCGTCAGCCTTGGCGCGTTTCCATCCGTTGCCGTTTTTTCGCTGCCCCACGATTACGTTTATGCCGTTGTCTTTCATGTTCAAGGCCTGTGCGGGTCCCTGGACTCCGTAACCGATAACAGCGACGGTTTCTTTTTTCAAAACCCGCCGCGCCCTGGCGAGAGGAAATTCTTTTCGAGTCACAACCTTTTCTTCGACTCCGCCAAAATTGATCTGGGCCATTGTATTTCTCCTTGCTTCATTTTTTTTAGATACTTTGGTTACTATTAACACAAGACGCAGAACGTTGGAAGTAGAAAAAACATTATCCTTCGCCTGACTTATTCATGAACCTTCGTTACGGCAGCAGGCTGGGGGCTGGGGGCTGGATGCTGGTTGCTGGATGCTGGATGCTGGATG
>CAZIXB010000092.1:0-6344 GCA_964543205.1 uncultured Victivallales bacterium | reverse complement strand
AAACCGATTACGATTACGATCAAGATTACGATTAAGAACTGATGCTGGATGCTGGGTGCTGGATGCTGGGTGTGTTTCAAACCTTAAAAATTTGGTATAGTTCTGGATAGTTGATGAACAGATCAGGTCAGTGTTTTTTGCAAACCGGTTAAAACGGAAAAGCGGGTCTTGTACTCATATTGTCTTTAGTGCTATAGTTTTGCGTTATGAACTTGTCGACTCAAGATCAGAATACTGAAACCAGCGCCATTTTGGAGCGTGAAAATTACATTTTCATGAGATCTCTGCCTTTGCAGTTGAAGGTTCATGAGCTCAGAAAGGCGATTGGTTCTGTCGAGGGAGGGGCCTGTCTTGACACAGGCGCGTCGAACTGTATGGTTAGCTATCACCTTCGAAGGAAAGGGGAAGACTGGCACACTGTGGTACCCGGCAGGGAAAAGGCTGAATGCTTCAAGGAGGCTCTTGAAGAGAATGTACACGAGATGGAGGACGGCCATTTGCCTTTTACGGAGAAGATGTTCGATGTGGTGGTGATAGACGATTACCTGGAGAAGATAGAGAATCCGCACGAATTTGTTGCCGAATGCCACAAAGTTCTTAATCCCGACGGTAGGCTTATTATACATGCGCGCCATGCAAAAAGGGCCGGACTTACGCGGCTGGTAGACAAGGTCCTGGGCCTTTCGCCCGAAAGAAGGGGGCTGCAAAGGATCGGATTTACTGAACCGGAGTTGTTCGGTATTCTCAAAACAGGATTTGACGTCCACCAGGTGCGGTCGTATTCACGGTTTTTCGTGTCCTTGCTGGAGAGCATTGTTGCGTTTGGTGAATTGAGGGCGCGGAAGAAAAAAGGAGGCGATGGCCCGGGCTTTCCTGTCCGGCTTTATAAGACGGCGGGAATCTGTTACAAGGTTGCCTATCAATTGGATTTTCTTCTGTTTTTGACCAGGGGGCATTATCTCATAGCAACCGCAAAAAGAAGGGGCTGGCGCACTCGGGAAGCGCCTATCCTGTCTGATGGCCGTTCCATTGCCGAAGCGGTGGTCAGCAAGACGTTGAGATGATCTGGACACCATGGCGGCATGTTGCTTTTCTGATTCTTCTCAGAATTCAGTTGTCTGTCACTTGACAAGCCCGAAAGAAATGATACCTTAGCGTCCCATTTTACGCGTTGGGATAACCTTAATTAAAAAGCGAGCATAAAAATGAAAAGAACTTACCAGCCGTCAACGATAAAGAGAAAAAGAAAGATAGGCTTCAGGGCAAGGATGTCAACTCGAGGCGGTCGACAGGTGATTGCCAACAGAAGACGCAAGGGCCGCAAGCGACTTTCAGCCTGAAGGAACCGGTTTTATGCGCGGATCCGGTCTTTCGTCGGGAGAAGGTGGAGAACCTCGTTCCGGGATTGATGCCGGTTCGTCGCTTTACAGGCTGCCCCGAACCAAACGGATAACAGAATCCGGCGAAATTGACGCATTATTCCGGGAAGGAGCCAAACAGGTAGGACGTTTAATGGTGTTGTGGGCCATGAATGTTGATCACCGAACCGTAAGGGTTGCGGTGATTGCCGGGAAAAAGAGTTTTCCTGATTCGGTTGATCGTTCACGGGTGAAACGGTTGCTTAGGGAGTCTTTCCGCCTTGAGCAGGGCAGGTTTGCAAGGGGTGTTGATATACTGATGGTTGGCAGAAAGCCCATACTTAAGGTCAAATGCAGCGCTGTCCGTGAAGAGCTTGTCAGCCTGGCGGAAAAAACCGGAATTCTTCGTGTTTCCTGAAAGTGATAAAATCTTGAGGAAGATATCGTGACAAACCCCTTTGTTTTGCTTTTAACAGGTATGATTCGAGTATATCGCGCCGTAGTGTCGCCTTTGCTGGGCGATTGCTGCAGGTTTTATCCCTCTTGTTCAGTTTACTGCACTCAAGCTTTGCGAGAACACGGATGTGTGCGGGGTTTATGGTTGGGAATGAAGAGAATACTGAAATGTCATCCTTTGCATCCGGGGGGATACGACCCTGTTCCTCCGGCAAATTGTAAATGGCAAGGTTTTTTTAAGGGAAAGAGATGGGCTAAAGGCAGATAACAGAATATGAACAAAGTTGAAATAGCTATAGTTGCCGGGCTTTCGCTGATGCTCCTGGGATGGATGTACCTTGCGCAGCAGACGCAGCGCCGGGCGCCTCGTCCGCCTGTGACCCAGGGTGAACAAGTAGAGCGCGCGGATATGCGCGATGAGACTGCGCCTGAAGATACAGAAAGGGCGACAACAGATCCTGATCCGGAGCCCGCGGTTTCTGAACCCGAAACAGTCGAAACAGAATTCGAAGCCGAAGCTGATGTTCAAACAGAAGCGGAAGCATCAGAAGCAACGACTGAAGAGCTGGTTGCGGATGAAGGCACACCCGTGCAGGCGAAGCCGCAGTTGCCTGAAAAAGAAGTCACCTTTGAAACATCCACAATTCGCATGACGGTGAGTTCCTGGGGAGGCGCGATCAAGAGCGTGTATCTAACCGGCTACCGGCAGACAACTGAAGAGGATAGCCCGGTATTGGAGCTGGATTTTCGGGCAGACCCTGCGCTTTCTCTTTCGGGTATCAGCGGATTGAGCACTAACCATGATTTCGAGATCGAAAAAACAGTTGACGGAGAAGGCCTTCTTATTCGGCGGCAAACCGAATACGGGCTGTTGTTTGAGAGGACGATTCGACCTCTGAACGGCTATAACCTGTCTGTAGAGGATGTTTTAAAGAATACCGGCGCCGAAACCTTGGAATTGCCCTCTTACCATGTAGGAACCGGCCCCATGACCCCCGTTAAGACCAAGGCTATGACCAGGATGACTTATCTGGGTATTGACACCTTGTCGGAAGTTGGCGGCGAGAATGTTGTGCATTGGGCCAAGAAGGGACCTGACGGAAGCGAGGGTAGCCTTGCCGACCGTTTCAGACCCGGCGGCGCATCCGGCGGATGCGCGGCGTTCAGAGGTTCTCCGGATGAGATGTTGCCCAGGAGCATTCAGGTTGAAATTGATGAGGCTCCCGGCTGGGTTGCGCCGAAAAACAAGTTCTTTGTACAGGTACTCGATCCGGAGACAGACCAGGGCGGAGGTTTTGTCGTAAAGGCAGTGCGCCATGTTAATGATGCCGAAGACCCCGCTGTGCCGGAAACCTGGGCCGGGTCGGCGCAGTTGAAAAGAGTCAGCGCGGCAATAAAGACCCGTCCTGGAAAGCTTGAATCCGGAGAAGATATAACCAGGAACTACACCTACTATGTGGGGCCCAAGAAGTTCGATATATTGAAAAGTTTCGGTTCGGAACAGAAAAGAATAATGGAATTTGGTTTTTTCCGGCCTATCTGCGAACTGCTGCTTGTTGTGCTCAACAAGATCAATGCTCTGTTTCATAATTACGGCATTGCCATAATTATCCTCACCATAATCGTCCGGGTTGTCTTCTGGCCCATTACTCATAAGAGCACCGAGAGCATGAAGAAAATGCAGAAAATACAGCCGCTTGTTTCCGAGATCAGGGCAAAATATAAAGACAAGCCTCAGAAGATGAACCAGGAGGTCATGGCCCTTTACAAGGAACACAAGGTCAATCCTGCGGCCGGGTGTCTGCCTATACTGGTTCAAATACCGGTATTTATCGCGCTGTTCACCATGCTTAGAAGCGCCGTTGAACTTCGTTTTTCCAGTTTTCTGTGGATCAGCGATCTCAGCGAACCGGAAAGGCTCCTGGATTTCGGGTTTGCCATACCGATCATCGGGTGGGATTCCCTGAATATTCTGCCACTGCTGATGACCGGCGTGACTTTTGCCCAGCAGCGGCTGACGCCGACCGCCGGAGATTCCCAGCAGCAGAAAATGATGGCGTTTATGCCGGTGTTCCTGCTTGTGTTTTTCTATAATATGCCGTCTGGATTGATCCTTTACTGGACCACGAGCCAGCTTATTGCCGTAGTTCAAATGGGCATGCAAAGACGCAAGGCCAGGGAAGAATCGCCGTAGTTCATAGTTTGCCCCAGACCCGGCAAGACCCTGCTTGGATTATTCGTGCATTACGCGGATCATTCGGGCTAACATTGTTCTCTCCCGGCATGAGAGAAGATGGTTATGAAGATAAACAGATTTGACGCAATCGAACGGTTTGTTGTAGGGCTTATAGAATGTCCCGCAGACACAAGCAGCCGGAACAAGTTTGTTCGTGTTATACTGTTTTTTCTAAAGCACCTGTCTTTTGTCTACAGAACGCTTATGCAGTTGCGGTTGTTTCTTTACCGCAAAGGCATATTGCGCCACCACACTCTCGGCTGCCAGGTTATCAGTGTCGGGAACCTGACGGTAGGCGGCACGGGTAAGACACCTGTTGTCGAGGTGTTTTCCAGGGAATTAAACAAGCAGGGCCGCAAGATTGCCATATTGAGCCGGGGCTACAAAAAGGCAAAGCCCAAGCTCTTCAAAAGGATAACCGACCGGTTGACTTTTGCTCATCTCCGCGCAGCTCCGAGGGTAGTTTCAGACGGGAAAAAGCTGTTGCTTGACTCGGAAATGAGCGGGGACGAACCCTACATGCTGGCGTCTAATCTTCCTGAAGCCGCGGTGCTTGTGGATAAAGACAGGGTCAAGAGCGGCAGATATGCGATAAACAAGCTGAACTGTGATACACTTATCCTTGACGATGGCTTTCAGTATATGGCCTTGAAGCACAGGCTCGAGATTCTGCTTGTTGATAAAACGAATCCCTTCGGAAACGAATATGTGATCCCGCGGGGCACGCTTCGGGAATCTATAAAAAACGTCAGAAGAGCCGATTTCATATTCATAACAAAATCAGATGGAAAGGACAGCGAAACGCTCAGGGCAAGGCTGCGGCGCCTGAATCCAGACGCTGAAATAGTGGAGTGCACGCATAGCGCGCGATATCTTTCGAATGTTTTTAACTCGGAACGAAAGGACCTGGATTATCTGAAGGGTCTCAAGGTAGGTGTAGTGTCGGGCATAGCGGTTCCGGGCGCTTTCGAGGGTGAGCTTGAACGAAGAGGCGCTGAAATTGTGTTGAAAAGAAGATTCGCAGACCACCACAGGTATTCCCAGCAGGAGATAATAGACATTATCAACAGGAGCAGGAAGGAAGGTGCGAAAGCTATCCTTACCACCGAGAAAGACGCGGTCAGGTTTCCCAGGCTGGACCGTTGCGATGTGCCGATATACTTCTTGCGAGTGGATATCGAGATTTTGAGCGGAACAGAGGATTTTCACCAATGTATCAACAGAATATGTTTTCGGCATGAGTGAACCGGAGCCGGAAACTTTTGTATGAAAAAACCCGGAAATATTTTGATTTGCGTTCCCAATTGGCTGGGGGACAGTATTATGTGTATGCCCGGAGTTGGCGCTTTCAAGCAGGTCAATCCGGATTGCAGAGTCAGCGTCCTTGTAAAGTCGGGGCTTGCCGGCTTGTGGGAGATGTGCCCCTTTGTTGAACGGGTTCAGAGTTTCGACAAATCGGCAGTGGGAACCCTTGCGGCCGGTTTCCGGATGAGAAAAGAAAACTTCGATGCCGCTTACGTGTTTCCCAATTCTTTCCGGTCGGCTTTCATCCCTTTTTTTGCGGGGATTCCACGGCGTGTTGGAAGCGCCGGGCATCATCGCGCATGGATGCTGACAGATGTGATTGCGCAGGACCGGCTCAACCGTGAAGCGCACCAATCCGGCGAATACTTTGTGATACTCGGACTTGAATCCGGCGGACGGGAACACAAACCTGTTCAGGATCTTTGTGTTCCTGATTGCGCGAAAAAGACAGTTGCGGAGTTGATTCCGGACAATGGGACGGAAGTTGTGGGGTTCATTCCCGGAGCGGCCTTCGGTCCTGCCAAACAATGGCCTCCCGAGTTTTGGATCGAGCTGGGTCGGCAACTCGAAAAAAAATCAGGCTCAAAAATCCTGGTGTTTGGGCTTGATAATGAGCGGGAGCTTTGCTGCCGGGTTTCTTCAGCGCTGGATAACGCCTTGGATTTGTCAGGCAAAACTTCGTTGGCCGAACTGGCGGCTTTACTGGGACGTTGCAGTGTTGCGGTATGCAATGACAGTGGAGGCATGCATCTGGCTGCTGCTGTTCGAACTCCGGTAGTGGCAGTTTTCGGCATGACCGACCCAGTCAAGACCGCTCCTGTCGGGCCGGGGCATACTGTAATTGCAGCCAGCGATGTTGATCACAAGAGGGATATAGGCAAGGATTCTCAGGACGCAATTGAGGCAATGCGATCCATAAGTCCCAAAGAAGTGATTCGGGCCGTGGAGGCTTACCTGCCTGGCCGAAACTGAAACAGGATATAGCTCAC
>CAZIXB010000091.1:0-6363 GCA_964543205.1 uncultured Victivallales bacterium | reverse complement strand
CCGACACACTTCCGTGAAGAACCAACATTCCGCCATCTCTCGTCCCCGGGACGGCTCAAAGCACCGTCCTACGCAGACGGACCTGCCTGAGGCACGGCAAGCTGCACAGGTGCATGCTCAACAGCAAGCACCCGAACCAATAGCCCAGCGCCATATTGTGGGGCTAAACAGCATGGCATGCCACCCAGATAAACCAATGTTTAAAACAAGAAAAACGCCCAACCAGATGTTCCTAAAACCCCCACGGCTCTCATTTTGAGGCGCAAGTCTTGTTGGTGCAATAAGTTGCCGACGGGTAGCGTCGTCACAAAATAGCGTCGTCAAAACACAGCCACTTTGACAGTGCACAGTACATTCAAACAGAAGCAAATTGAGCCTTATTCGGATTCTGATACGGGGGATGAGCAGCGTGGGTTCGTGGCTGCCGAAACTGAAACAGCGCGCTATTCCGGGGATTCTCCGGTGAAAAGCTGCGACATAAAGTCGGCGCCCAGGGCTTCCGGGCTTTTCATTTTCTGCACAGAGTCCAGGAAGTCCTTGAGTTCGAGCAGCTCTTCCAGGACAATAAGCCGCACAAGCTGCTCGTTTTTCCTTCTGGTCTCCAAGACTATCTTGTTTTCCTGTTCGGTAAGGGTTATAACAATATCCTCTTTCCTGATATGGCAGATTGGCCGTTCCATTTGCAGCCGTTTCACGTAGAACTCCTCGTTGCGAAACGCCTGTTCGATTCTTGAGCGGAGGAAGTGTGAAACCTCGCCGGAGGGGACCTCCAGTTCTATCAGTCTTGTGTCTTCATCCTCTGTTTTGCCCGCCAGTTTAGCCCTTATACCCGAGCCCCCCTCGAAGCTTTTGACCAGCGCGCCCGGGGCTATTATGCTGGCAACAAGGAGGGTAAGAACAGCAACGCCGAAGAGTTCCGTGCTTACAACTCCCATGGAAAGGCCGATTCCTGCCACGATCAGTGTAACTTCCCCGCGCGGGAGCATGCCCATGCCTATCCGCACTGCGCCCCTGATGTTGAAGCCCAGCAACCATGCCGGGAGCCCGCAACCGATTACTTTTGCCAGCATTGCAACGGAAGCATAGATAAGACCGAACCCGAGGATTGGAAGCATCACGGAGAAATCAACCATCATGCCCATTACACAGAAGAAGACAGGAACAAAAAATTCGTATATGCCGTCTGTGCGGTCGTGGATCTCGTAAGCAACGTCAGTCTGGGACAGGGAAAGGCCGGTTACGTATGCTCCGATTATCATTGCCAGCCCGGCCATTTCCGAGAGTCCAGCCAGAAGCAGGGCCAGCCCGAAAGCGGAAGCTGCCATGACTTCATCGGATTTAAACCATTTCATGATGCGGGTAATTCTCGGCGCAAGTAGAATGCCGATTACAGTACATGCCAGCCAGAAGCCCATGGCTTTAGCCGCCACTATGCCGACTTTGCCCCAGTTAACGCCGTTCCCGGCTGCAGAACCCATTGAGATGCTTACCACGATCGTAAGAATGATTATGCCAAGCACGTCGTCAAGAACAGCCCCGCCAAGGATAGTGACACCTTCAGGGGAAGACATTTTGTTTTTTTCGGAGAGAATCCTTGCTGTGATGCCAACGGAAGTTGCCGTTGAGACTGTTCCCAGAAACAGGGCTTCCGGATCCATGATCGAGTCTGCTATGCCGCACGCAACAGTTATCAGCGCTCCAGAGAAAAACGAAAGCAGCACCCCGGAGATACCGACTGCGGAACTCACTACTGAATACTTCAGAAAGATGGAAAGGTCTGTTTCAAGGCCTGCCCGGAACAATAGAATCAGTATGGCAAGAGTCGCTATTCCATAAAGGCTTGCGCTTACCGGTATCTGGCCGTCAAGCATTGGGAAAAGCGGGGTATGGAAAAAAGGAGTTTCCAGTCCGCCGAGCGCATATGGTCCGATAAGCATTCCTGCCGACAGCTCGCCAAGGACCCTGGGCAGCCGCAGGTAGCGGGAAAAAAACAGGCCGAATAGTCTAGCTGATATTGTTATGACACCTAGCTGAACGATTAACCTGACCATTTCATGGCTCATAGCGGCACCTTAAAAATTTCATTCTTTTGCGTAAGACTGTCTTTTAACCTGAAAGAAGGATGCGTTTTATTTCTTCTTCGTTTCGCGCTTGCAGAAGCCGTTCTCTTGTCTCGGGGCTGTTAAGCAGTTTGCTTATGTCCGACAGGTAACTTATGTGGGGGCCCGTTCTGTCGACGGGCGAGATCGTCATAATGAAAATCCTGGACGGTTTTCCGTCGAGAGCGCAGAAATCAACGCCTTCTTTTTTCAGCGCCAGGGCCACAGTAAGGTTATCCACCGCATCGGTCTTTCCGTGGGGGATGGCTATTCCGTGCTGCATGCCGGTGGACATTTTGTTTTCCCGTTTCCTTACCGCATCCAGAGCTTTTTGACGATCCTTGATTTTCCCGTCTGCTACCAGCATGTCGATCATCTCTTCTATAATTTCGTTCTTCGTGTTGCCGCTAAGCTCAACGCGGAAACTGCCATTTTTGAATATTTTCTTAAAACTCATCAATAACTCCTGTCGGTAACCAGGAAACGGGCATAAAAACCTGCTTAAATATCAAATTCAGGCATAATCGCCACAAAAAACTGTTTTGTTTTTCTCAGAATACGCTGGTTCGCATAGCCTCGTTTTCGAGCATGTCATTTTTCAGCAACCTGCCCAGTTCAAGCGATACAGGTCCCGGTTTACCATGGCCCACTTTTTGTTTTTCAAACTGTGTTACAGAAACAACATCAATTGAAGTGCCTGCCGCGATTATTTCCCTGGCGTTGCGGATCTGATCAAGCGGAATGTCCGCCTTGCCGGCGCTTTTTATAAGGCCTTGTTCTACCAGCTTTCCTGCCAGCTTGATTAATCTTTCCGCAGTGGTTCCGCGCAGAACTTTTTCCAGTTTTGGGAAAAGAAGCCTCCCGTCACCGGATACGATGCCGACGCTTTCGGTAGAACCTTCTCCAAGGAAGCCCCTGGAATCAACAGTGAAAACAAAATCCACCTGCATATCGGCTGCTTCTTTTTTCATCAATGCATTTGGGAGATAATTGCATGACTTGACAACTGCGAATTGTCCGGATTTTATGGGGATGGAGCTGATTTCTGCCATTGCGCCGCCTGGGCGCTTTTCCATGAAGGGGGAAGGAGCCTGGTATGCAATCACATAAGTCTGCGGCCCTGCCGATTCATACGGGTTGGCTGTAAAGCCGCCGGGTCCACGGGAAACTATTACCCTTATAGAGCAGTCTTTTTTGCCGCCGGCAAGGACTACCTGCCTGGTTATATCCACGAGGTTTTCAATGTCCCCCGGAATGCAACATTCGATCTTTTCAGCGGAAGCTGTCAGCCTCTGCATGTGGCTATCAAGGTTATAAATACCTCCGTCAACGCATTTCATGCTTTCGAACACGCCATCGCCCCTGTGGACCAGGTGTTCATCAGCCGCCACGAGCATCAGTGACGGATCGGTTACGATTCCGCCGAGGTAGGAGGAGAACATGGCAAAGTATTTGTTGTGATAGGGACGTTTGCTATTTTTGAGGTTTTCGACAAAATTCGAAGCGTTAATCAGCGGTATCGTATCCATCAGCACAGCTCTCTTTTATTTAGATCGGGTAATCAAAGGTTCTTTTAAAATTAAGGATCAGGGCCTCTTTGACTTCGGACAAGGATACATCATGTCCAAGTTTCAGCATTGATGTTACACCCTTGTCTGTTATGCCGCATGGTATTATGCCCTGGTAGTAACCCATGTTCGTGCTCACATTTAAAGCAAAGCCATGCATGCTTATGCCCCTTGTAATTCTAACGCCTATTGCGGCGATCTTTTCATTTTCCACCCACACCCCGCGGTGTTGGCGTGTCAAAATGGACTGTATACCGAAGCCGGCCAATGTTGCGACAATGGTTTTCTCAAGTCCGTCTACCAGGTCAACCACCCTTAAATTGCGTTCCGGGAGGCTTATTATGGGGTATCCCACTATCTGGCCGGGCCCATGATATGTAACATCGCCGCCTCGACTGATCTTAACGGTGTCAATGCCTTGGACTGCTAGCTTATCAGGGGGCAGCAGGATATTCTTTTCGCTGGCTGCCCTGCCCAGGGTGTAGACCGGGTCGTGTTCGACAAGAATCAATGTGTCCGTGCGCCTGCCGCTTTTGCGTTCTTCAACGAATCGTTTCTGCAGTTCCAGAACAGGCGCGTACTTCTTTCTGCCAAGATCTATGATTTTCAGCATCATCCGCCGCTTTCCTGTTTAATCTCGAAGTCGCATAACAGCGGCAGATGGTCTGAATACCTGACGTCCGGCATTTCAAAATTGTTAATCTTTATCTCCTTGCTGTGAAGGACAAAGTCAAGCTGTCTTTTGGGTTTCCAGCTTGGGAAGGACGGAGAACGCATGGTGTTGGCGTTCATAAGTTTTGTAGCGGCCAGAAAAAGCTGTATTTCCCGGTCGCCCCACAGCGCATTGAAGTCGCCTGCCACAATTTTTGGTTTGTCGGTTGCCGAAACCATGCCATAGAGCTCGTTGAGCTGCCGATGTCTGACTTTTGATGTCAGGGAAAGATGGACCAGGAACACGGTTACATTCTGCAGCTCCAGTTCTATAACAAGTCTTTTCATCCCGCGTTCAAAGTAATGGAATTTCTCCTGGGAAAAGGAATTACGGGTAAGAAATGCGTTGCCCTGCTGGTTAAGGACGGGGATAAAGTTTGCGGCATGACCGCTGGCGTATTTGCAGGCGTAACTGTGATAATGCCCTAGTTGGCGCGCTATTGTTTCGGCCTGGTTCTGTTTCCTGGTTCTGTATGAACCGGCATCGACCTCGACCAGGCCTATTATATCGGCGTTCTTATCTCCGATGAACTCCGTGATCCGGGCGAGGTTTTTCCTGGTTATATGGAAATATCCCCACAGCGGAAACAGAAGTTTGCTGCCGCCTGTTGCGTATCTGATGTTGTATAGAAGAAATCTCATTTTTCCGCCTCGATTCCAAAAACAATCAGTCTACATAATTCCAGCCAAATTTCCAGCCTGAAAGAAAGGGGCAATATGGCGCGAACCAGGGAAGCGAAGCAGGGGTTTGCCAATTTCCAGATACGCCGCTTGCGGTGGAACATGTGATGTGCTAAAAGCTGTAAGAGAGCAAAATTATCAAGGCTTGGGGTGAGGCAATGGAATTTCAACCTGTAGTGTACGAGCATGCCGCTGCATGTATAGATAAATCTCCCTGGGAGGTGTCCAGGGATCCGGATCTGCTTTTTCATGCACACTCCGAAGCGTTTGAGAAATATCACCATAATCCGATAGTTGTCGGAATTGACATATACAACCTTGAAGTGGAAGCATACGGCGCGACTGTAGGGCAGCCGACGGATAATACTGTCCCGTCCCTTGCCACCCACCCATGCGATTCAATTACGCAGGCGCATGGTCTTCCTCTGTTGGATCCTGCCAGTGACGGACGCATACCGATGATTATACAGACCGCGCAGAGGCTTGCTGCAAAATATCCGAATAGCGATGTGAAGGTTCCTGTAAGCGGGCCTTTCTCCATAGCTGCGAACCTTGTGGGTTTAAACGAATTGCTGTGCGATATCCTGCAGTCACCCGACCAGGTCAGAGATGCGTTGCTGCACCTGGTTGACGGTCAGGTTGAATTTTGCGGAGCTATTGCTTCGGCAGGCATTGGGATATCTTTTTTTGAATCTGCGGCCTCCCCGCCGATCCTTTCCCCCGCTCTTTTTGAACAGAGCGTTTATCCTGCGCTTGCAGAAATCATGAAGAAAGCCTCCCCGCTGGTTCACGGACAGCTTGGATGTGTTGCAGGGGGCGATACCGAACTGATAATTGAGCGCATAATCGAGGCGGGAGCCAGTTACGTGATATGTCCCGGCGAAACAAATCAGCAAAAGTTTATGCGTAGAATCCAGTCCTATCCGGATGTGAAAGTACGCGTCAACATGAACCCTGGGGTTTTCATAGGCAGCGATACCGAAGCAGCAAAGAAGGAAGCCGGACGGGTTTATAGTATTGCGTCTCAGAGACCCAAAACCTCTGTCGGAACAGGAGTGCTTCCGTTTGAAACGAATCCCGATCTTGTCACTGCGGTACGAGACTATTTGAAGTCCATTTGTCTTGAGTCTGAACGGTGAGTCTGGCAACGCGCAGGATCTTCAGCAAGCATGGCGGCAGAACTGTTAACGAGGCAAGATTCGTGGAAAATCCGTCTGGTTCGCATCAGCTTGACGACGCATTGTTTGCGAGGTTGAAAAAGTTTTTTATATTAAGCCTTGCTATCGTTGCGGGGATTGTGTTTA
>CAZIXB010000090.1:0-6416 GCA_964543205.1 uncultured Victivallales bacterium | reverse complement strand
CCCAATGGGCATCGTCGGTGTAGCCGGCGATATGATGTCCGCCTGTGCCGCCTTCTCTTCGTCCGCCTTTCCATTTAGGCGAATACCCGATGCCGTCAGGCAAGTCGGTCTTCAGTTCCGCCCACGTGCCCGGCTCCATGGAAAGAGCCACTTTCGACAATTCCGTCTTGCCGCGCCGCGCGGCCACAGCCTTCTTGACATCTTCACCACCTGGCAGCCAGGTCGGTTCGAAGGCCTCGCATGCCAGGGCAGCCGACATGAGGAAAACTGTTCCGATTAGAATGGATTTTTCGTTGATTCTCTTTCTCCTTTACCGAATTAAGATTACCGTGCCTGCGGGAGGCTCGGTCATCAATACCCCGCCCTCCGTCGTTCCGTCGAGATCCTTGAGCTGCCAGGCATGGCCGCCGAGGTAGTCGTTCAGCCCGCCGTCCTCGTAGGTGTAATAGACGGTCTGGCCCTCGGGCGCGCGCAGACCGGTTTCGGCTGTGACGTATGGATCGTCCTTGGCGCCGGAGCCGGAATCTACTGTGGTGTTGAAGTTGGTGATAACCCCGGTGATCTCCGACACACCGCTGCCGCTGTCGAGTTGAGCGTTATGTACCTTGTCCAGATCCAGCTCGGCCAGCGTCACCGTGCCGCCCGCCTTCAGGCGAAGCGCCCCGGAGTAGTCTGGCGTATTGGTCGCGGTCAGGTCGATCGAACCGGAAAGCAAGATATCGCCGGCGATGTTGTTTGTGATAATGACGTCGGTGGCCGGCGAATCTCCTGTATACACATTGTAGCCGTCGATCGGTCCCAGAATCACGTTGGCGTAGTTGCGGATCTCAACCGTGGCGCGCGTGGAGGGCCCACTGTCAGGGTCAGCCTTATAGGACGCGCTTACGGCGGCAATATCCAGGTCGTCGGAAGCGTTTCCGCCATTCAGAAGAATGTCGCCTGCCGGTCGATCATAGAAATAGCCCCCGCCCGAGGAATTGACCGTCCCGGCCAGAAAGGCGCCCTCATGGACAACGGTAATGTCGCCTCCGCCGGCGTGCGTTTCGTTGTCGGTGCGAATATCGCCCCGGGTTCCGACGCTGTCGGCGATTTGCACGTAGCCGGTTCCATACAAACTTACCGTTCCGCCATCGGCGCGAACTTGTCCGGTGCCCGTGACCTCTGTGAAGCAATGTACGCCTTGAATCCGAATGTCTCCCGCCGGCTGCCCTTCCGCTCCAACCTGGAACGAACCGGGTTTAACGTCGACTGTGCCACCTGCCGTTATGTGTGTGTCCACGACGCCCATTGCCACGTCTCCGACATTAGTCACGAGAATATTGTGAGTGCCGGTATCGCCCTGTATAGCGATGCCGTCATCTCCGGCCAGATTACCCCCATTCATGTTCAGCACGATAGTACCCTGAGGTTCCAATCCCTCTTTCAGAGGTCCCGATCCCTCTTGATACAACATGTTGGTGCTTAGATTAATATCGATCGGTGTCTCTCCAAATATTGAAAAATCGTACAGCCATGGTGAAGCATGGAATGCCGGCAGCAAAGCCTTTTCTTTGAACGCCAGGTAAGGCTTCTCGAAATCGAAAGCTGCATCATCCGGGTTGTTGATTTTTGTGTCGGCGTCCAACGTCAGTTCGGAATGGGTCTTGGATGTCGTTTCAAACTCGATAACACTGGACCAGGCGACGCTGGCCTCGTTGCTGGCATAGACCCTGGCATAATATGTGGTTTCGGACGCAAGCAGGGTAGGGATGCCCCAGAATTCGACGCCGGGCGGGACGATGCCCATATCGAGGTGATAATCCCAATCCCCGGGCACGGAAGTGTCACCCTGATCGGTGGTGTCTACGCACACGAAAGCGTTCATATCCGGACGGCCGTCCGTGGCTTCACCAGAGATCAACGCAGTGGCCCAGGAGATGTTCGTAGCAGGCTGAATGGAAACGACCGGATCGATAGCCGGACGCCATTTTGATTCAAGATAGGCCTCAATGTCTTCAATCTCCTGCGCTTCAAGATCCCGGTCATAAACCAGCATCTCGGCAATGTATCCGTCTAATTCATGTCCACTTTCCTCATCGCTTTTTCCCAAAGTAAAACCTAGCAATGGACGGCTTCCCCCTATTCCGCCTGCTGCAATCTGCTCCCCATCAAAACGCACACGTCCGGTCGATCCATCGTACTCAGCGCCCAGCACACGAAATGCTGTCAATAACGCGGAGCTCGGAGGAGTGAATTCTTCTCGTCCGCCACCTCCATATATCCGCCACAAGTCATCTCCATCTGGATAAAGCCTGAAACCGATTCTATCGCTCCATACACCATTAGCTTCGGGGCGGCTGCCCCACAGGTTGGCCCTCTGCTTATCTTCCGGATCGGTCTGCCGGAAGACCGCAAAGACCCATGCATTATTGCCAATATCTACAGAGTTAGTCATCCATTGATCGCCTTCGAATCGGACTGCGGGCTTATCGCCATCGACCTCAGTCGCGTCGTACCAAGGTTGATTCGCTACCGTCGCCTGGGTCATATGATTATCTTCCCCTGACAGATCATCCCATTGCGCGATTCGGTCGCCATCGACCAGCCCCGTGATGGCGTCTGCATCCAGATGCAAAACCAGATTACTGGTTACCGGCACATCGGCATAAAGCCTTCCAGCCGCCAGCACGATCCCGGCCATACATACGGTTGCTATGTTTGTTTTAATCTTCATTTTTATCTCCAGCCCCCTGTGTTGATAATGCCTTCATGTTATGTTTTGTCCACCGCGATTAAAAGCAAGTATTTTGCTTATTCATTGTCATCTATCTTCTCATTCTGTCACTAATTCAAACGTTTTAAAGTCTACCCCATTTCCGTCCAAGGCGGTCTTCGGCGTCAGTAGATGCTTCTGCATCAGCTCGCGTGTAATGCGATGCACCGTCTCCGGGTCTGCGTTGTTATGTGCATAGTAATACAGCGCCAGGTGATCGGGATGGTAGCGTTGGAGATAGGTCTCCAGGTTGATTTTGTATTCGGCAATGGCCTCTTTGGGCATCAACATGTTTTCAATCAGCGCAAAGGTTTTTTTGCCGCCTGCGGCGCATTCTTCGGTTGTGCGCTCCCATACGCTTTCGACCCGGTATTTGTGCCATTCGGGTTTTTCGTGAAAGAAGCTCTGTCGGCACAAGTTGCCGTCATAACCCGCGTAGTGTATACCGGGTATGGCGGCTGCGGCGCGGGTGAAACGGTTTGAGGACATTCGCTGATTGAACAGCGTGATGGACAGGTTTGGATTAAGCGAAAGGCAATGTCGGTTCAGGTCGTCAAGGAAGTCGATGAAACCGTCCTCCATCTGTTCAGGTGTCGGATCGGCTCCGAACCTTGCCAGCGTATCGGGATGTTTGGAGATCAACCGTTCGGCCTTGGGCTCATCCCAGATGATGCCATCGAGGGGGTAATCGGTCAGCAGGGTCGTCATAAACCCCTTGATCCAATCCCGGAAGACTGGACTCTCCACGCAGGCCATGGGGCCGGTCCATCCTTTATGGGCAGGCACTTGTGCTTCGGGATGCCGGGCCAGCCACAGGCTGGACATCAGCGGCGCTCCGGCGAACCGGTTGCCGAGGCGGCTTGGAATAACCAGTACCTTCAGCCCGCACTCGTGGGCCAGGTTAACCTGGATTTCAAAGGCGCGCCGGGCATACATCATTTCGCTCTCACTGAACGAGAGCGCAACCGCGGTAAAGCCGCAAGCCGCCATGTCCTCGAAGCTTTCCTTTAACTGATGCGGAATGACGGTCCAATGACCGTACGACAGACAATAGGCTGTGATCATGGCTATTCTTTCGTCTCCTTCTCCACCACCGGGTATTCGCCGTCCGGATCGTGCTTGTAGAGATACACTCGCTTTTCCCCCCACATGATAACGCCGTATTCAGGGATGAAGGCGGGCACCGGCATGGCGTATCTCCCGAACGGATAGGTAGCGAGCGCGGATTTGATCAACCGATATTCGTTCTTATCGCTGTCGAATTCGTACAGGTTCTTGGGCTTATCCTTGCCGCCGGCCCAGATCAGGTAGTGGCCGGTTTGCGGGTCCACCATGATCTTGTCGCTGCCGATCGAAAGAGTGCATGGCGCATCGCGCAGCCGTTCCACGGTTCCGTCCTCCTTCAAGCGGGCTACCACGCGACGATTGTGATTGCCGCCCGCCATCAGAACCTCTTTCTTGTAAGGATTGTGACGAAACAGGCTGTGATACCCGCTGACCGGACTTTTCCCTAAAGGTTCCCACGCCTGTTTCTTTTCGCTGAAGAATTTCATTTCATTGCCCAGATGCACCAACCCGTCCATGGCGTTGAAATATTCAATCGTCATGCCACCTGGGCCCGGCGGCAGCTTGGTCCACTTTTCAGTCAGCGCATCAAAATACGAAATTCCCCCTTCGAGCTTGTCACCTATCTTCAGCTTGTCGGTTACACTCCGATTGTCGATCGTTGCACCACCATAACGGTGATAGTATCGGCTGCGCTCGTGGTCGAATCCGTTGTTGCTGTAAATGTGTCCGTACTTCTGGAAAAAACAGGGGTTGTCGCTTGAAGGGTCAAGGTCTATTGATCGCCATGCGTTCCTTTCTTCAGAGTAGGCGATAAACCGGCGCGTCTGGCGCAATCCCATGTAGAAGTACTGACCGGTACGGCTGTCCCAGTGAGCATCATCCGTCCAGCCGGCGATATGCAGGCCGCCAAAGCCGCCATCATTTCGTCCACCATTCCATCTTGGCGAATTCCACAGTCTGCCCGGTATTTCCGTTTTCAATTCCGCCCATGTGCCGGGCTTCATTGAGAGCGCCAGCTTCGACAGCTCCGTCTTGCCGCGGCGCGCCGCCACAGCTTTCTTGACATCCTCCCCGCCGGGCAGCCATGTAGGCTCAAAGGCGTCAGACGCCATAGCGGTTGCGATCAGTATGGTCGCGATTATGGTTGTTGATTTAACGTTCATTGCTTTTCTCCTTTTGGCCCTTTCGGCCTTTTTGGTATATGTCACCTTTCGCTGCGATTAAGAGGACGAAGATCGAGACAATGATGCAGAAATTTCTCTTCTATCCCATCCTTGTCCCGATCCTTATCCCGATCTTTGTCCCTATCGTTGTTGACGAAGATCGAGACAATGATCAAAACAATGATTAAGAGGACGAAGATCGAGACAATGATCGAGACAAAGATGCAGAAATTTCTCTTCTATCCACCATCCTTGTCCCTATCCTTGTCAATCTCTTCCCATCCTTGTCCCGATCTTTGTCCCGATCTTTGTCGACTCCCTAATACAACAAAGCGCCTAGTTGTTCTCCTGATTTTCAAGAACCTTGAAATCGCCGTCCGGATTGTGTTTGTACAGATGGACTTTCTTGTCCGCCCACATGGTCACACCGTATTCAGGAATATAAGCGACCATGGGAGTGCTTTTTCTGAATGGCCATGGTGTTTTTGTGAAATCATCAATCAGCCTGTATTCGTTTTTCTCGCTGTCGAACTCGATCAATTGGTTCCCGTTGCGCCGCGACAAGATCAGGTAGCGGCCGGAAATCGGGTCCACGGTTATGGCATCCAGGCAAACCGTAAACTTGTTGACCGGCGGAGGTAAATCGTTCATTTTTGCAACTGTTCCGTCTTTGCGAAGCGCAACAACCGATCTGATATCGTTTCCGCCGGCAAAGAGGACTTCTTCCCGCCACGGATTGTGCCGGGCGAGACTGTGATATCCATGCACAGGGATTTTCTTGATTTTTTTCCAATTCTTCTCGCCATGACTAAGGTAAGCCAGGTTTCCTCTTTCGCGTTCCAGGGACACAAGCGCATCCATGGCCGTAAAATATTCATAAGTCATGGACCTGAAAGGAGAGGGCAATTTGCTCCAGGAATCATTGACAATATCATAACGCCAGGACGTGGTATAAAAATGACTGCGCACCGGATCCAGAGAGTTGTTGGAATACTGGTGCCCGTAACGCTGCACCAGTTCCGGCGCATTCTCCTTTTCATGGAATTCGATAACCCGCCAGGCATTGGACTCTTCCGAATAGGCCACGAATTTTCGGGCCTGGCGCACACCGAAAAACAGGAACTGTCCGGTGCGGCTGTCCCAATGCGCGTCATCAGACCAGGTCCCGATGTGAAGCCCCTTGGACGGCTGAGGCGCAGACCAAAGCCACTTCGGCTTCTCCGTTTTCAATTCCGCCCATGTGCCGGGCTTCATTGATAGCGCCAGCTTCGAGAGTTCCGTCTTGCCGCGGCGCCCCGCCACAGCTTTCTTGACATCCTCCCCGCCGGGCAGCCAGGTCGGCTCAAAGGCGTCAGACGCCATAGCGGTTGCGATCAGTATGGTCGCGATTATGGTTGTTGATTTAACGTTCATTGTTTTTCTCCTTTTGATTG
>CAZIXB010000089.1:0-6534 GCA_964543205.1 uncultured Victivallales bacterium | reverse complement strand
TCACAGTGCCGCTATCCGCGCTCGCAGCAGGAATTTTGTGAGATATGCGGGTTAACCGGGAGCTGTTGAAACTGTGAGACTGATCTTTCTGTCCGGCCCGTTGGCTGGAGAACGCTACAAAATACATGACACCGCCTCTATAGGAAGAGACCTGTCAAACGATATAATGATTCCGGATCAGGCTGTTTCCCTGGTGCATTGCAGGTTGTTGCCCGAGAACAATAGCTGGTTCATAAAAGATCTGGGTTCCACCAATGGAATCACAATAAACGGGGAACGGCTTATCAGGGCAGAATTGCGCGATGGGGACGGGTTGGTAATAGGCAACAGCAGGATCCGTATTGAGCAGCCAGAGCATGGAACCGCTTTGCCCGGAAAAGAGAAAACAGACAGAACCATCAAGACTGCCTCGGGATATGATTTTGCCGACAAAGCGCCGGACGCTGTCCGTGAGCTTTCCCGCGATGTTTTTGGAAAGGTCACCTATTATCTTAAACGCAAAATTGCCGATGGAGGCATGGGCTCTGTTTACGAGGCCGAGCAGTTCGGCGCAGAGGGCTTTATCAAGAAAGTGGCCATAAAAACAATCCTCCCCGAATATGTTAAGAAACGAAGCTTTGTAACATCTTTCATAGCAGAAGCCAAGCTGGTGGCCAACCTGGTACATCAGAATATAGTGCAGATATATCAGCTTGGCCGCCATGACCACGGCTACTATATAGCCATGGAATATATTAATGGAATCAACCTTTCAGCCTTGATTCTACGGCACAGATGTCTTGAGATGCCGATGAACAGAGTCCTGGCAACGTTTATTGCCAGCCGTATCTGCAGGGGGCTGGAGTATGCCCACGCGAAGACCGGCGAAAACGGCGAGCCCCTTGGACTGGTTCACAGGGATGTGTCGCCAAACAACATTATGGTTACCTGTGAGGGTGAAGTTAAGTTGACGGATTTCGGAGTGGCAAAAGCGGCGGAGTTCATGGAAGAGGACCATGGATTCCTGGTCGGGAACGTGGAATACATGTCACCGGAACAGGCATCCTGCCGGGAAGTGGATGCCAGGAGCGATATATATTCTCTTGGCCTTGTTTATTATGAACTGCTGACAGGAAGGCGGGTTTTCAAAGTCCGTAACGACGATATTGACGAGGCCGTCGAAAGGGCAAAAGAGGGGAAAATACCCGATCCGGGAAAATACACGCCTGATCTGCCGCAGAGCATAGTTGCTATTCTTATGCGTTGCCTTGCAAAGGATCCTGAATCACGATATCGGTCTGCGGGCGAGCTTGGCGATGCGCTTGAAAGGGAGATGCATTCAACGGGTTTGGGCCCGACAATAATAACGCTTGCGGATTACTGCAGAGACATAGGAGCGCTCGGCGCCGGGGTAACTACGGGCAAAGCATCAACGCGGGAGAATTCAGCTCTTACCCAGGCATGAATTCACTGCATCCAATACGTCCTGGACTTGAAATGGTTTCTTGATATACGCCTTGCACCCGATATCCATGCAATGTTTTACCGTATGCTCCGATGTGTAGGCTGAAATTACAATTGCAGGCACTTCTGGTTTCACTTTTTCAGCCAACATAAGCAGCTGCATTCCATCCACGGGCGACATTCGAATATCCGTAACGATTAGATCGCAGTCCATATTCCGTATTGCGTCTTCAGCTTTTTCCGAATCCCTTATTGGAATGACTTCATGGCCCTGGGTCTCGAGAAGCATCCCCACGGATTTCAGCACCTGCTCTTCATCATCTATCAGCAATATTTTAGCCATTCTTAAAAAATACACCACACCGTGATTATAGTCAAGCTGGAAGCGTTGGAAGGTCAGTCCGGAGCAGCCTTTAACCCGCATATCTCACAAAATTCCTGCTGCGAGCGCGGATAGCCCCACTGTGACGGCACGAATTGACAAAACGCCAGATTGCAGTATGTCTATACGGCTGCTCCGACGTTTTACCAATTCGCGCCCTCGCAGCAGCGCTTTCCACGCTCTCACTACGAAATTCTGTGAGATATGCGGGTTAACCCGCATCTCTCACAGAATTTCGTTGGGAGCGCGCACAGGTTGCCGCAAATCAAGGGACTGTCGCATGAAGGCGGGCTTGTTCCAGTTTTGCTTAGTAAGGCAATAATCTTAAGCGGCATTGCATTCTACCTGGCTGCGGTTTATTATTGAATAAACGGGAGGAACATTATGTGGGCCCAGAATATAGTTGAAAAGCATATGCCGCAGATTATGAGCGGCGTGGCTCAATGTCTTGATTGTCCAGTCGGTATACATGTCGAACAGGGCCTGAGAGTATCTGGACAGCGGGCTGTTGCCGAGGTAGTGGACGATTTGATGGCGGTTTTATTTCCCGGATGTCATGGTTATGACGAGATGGAAGAAGAAAAGCTCGAAAAGAAGTTGTCGGGCAGACTTCAGCAGGCCGCCTCTGTTTTGAGGCAGGAAGCGGATCATGCCTTCAGGTATGCAGCCGCGCATAATGGAGCCTGCTGCAATGGATCCGAGGACAGGGCAAAAGAAGCGGTAGAGGGGATGATTTCATCTCTCAGTCAGATACAGAAAGTTCTTAACCAGGATATTACAGCCGCATATCGCGGAGACCCTGCAGCAAAATCAAGCACTGAAGTCGTGCTGAGTTATCCCTGCTTTAAAGCCATTGCGATTCACCGGCTGGCCAATGTTTTGCATGACTACGATGTTCCTTTGCTGCCCAGGATGATGTCGGAATACGCTCATTCCAGAACTGGCATTGATATACACCCTGGCGCAAAGATAGGCCCTGGTTTTTTTATTGACCATGGCACAGGGGTTGTTATCGGCGAGACATGTGTGATAGGCAGGAATGTCAAGATTTATCAGGGCGTTACGCTTGGCGCTTTGAGCTTTCCCACTGATGAAGACGGGAAATTGATCAAAGGGATCAAGCGTCATCCGAATGTAGAAGATGATGTGACCATATACAGCGGGGCAACCATCCTGGGCGATGTGACAATAGGAAAAGGAACGGTTATTGGCGGAAATGTATGGCTCACGCATTCGGTTCCGCCGGATTCGAAAGTTTACAACCGCCAGCCGACTCCTTTTATCAGACAGTCCAATGGAAAATGGAAGACCGCAGAAGGTGAATGGAACGATTTCGGAGGGGGCATATAGCCCGCATATCTTACAGGATTTCGCAGCTCCCTGTCCGCCATCCGGCCCAAGAGCATGGAGAGCGCTGCTGCGGGGGCACGAATTGGTAATCAGGGCAATCAGTGGTAAAAAATATCAGCAAACGACTTGTATATATTTTTAAAAGTTGATGAATAGATCAGGCTAAATTTAAATAGATAAAAGTTTTTGGCGATTGGCCTTGCTAAGAGATCAGTAAATCATTAACAATTCGCAACCATGAAAGAGAAAATAAAGAGCGAAGAAATACCCAGGATCAACCTGATGAACCGGCGTTCGGAACTGGCTTCTACCTTGGTTGAGCATGGCTCTCAAGCTCCTGAGGCTCCGCCATCTGCGGCGATGAGTATAAGCAGGTTAAAGGAAAACTACCTTCACTTGCTTAAGACCCAGGCCATTTACTATCCGGTTGCATACCAGTTTCTGCGGGAACTGGGGCGAGGCCGCCAGGGTACGGTTTTTCTTTGCCTGCGACAGGGCGCCAGGGGTTGCATAACCAAGCATGCCCTCAAGCTCTTTGATCCGGCTATATACCGTTCTACCGAAGAATACTGGACGGACATGGGAAGAATCGCCTCGCAGATATCCCATCTGCATGGGCTTCAAAGCCCTCATCTTGTTACAAGACATTCATACGACGAAATATACGGGATTGGATACGTTCAGATGGAGGCGATTGACGGCATTGACATGCGGCGTTTTCTGAGCGGAAACCATCTTGATATTGCCCGCCAGAACAGTTCTCCTGCTGAATGGGCGAGATTTGCCGAAACGATTTTCAACTTTGAAGAAGACAGAATGGCTCTCAGGCCCGGCATTGTGGTGTATATCCTTCGCAGCCTTCTGCGGGGACTTGAGCGGTTGCATTCATCTGACTTCCTGCACAGTGATGTCAAGCCCGGCAACGTAATGGTTGACCGTCTCGGGTCGGTACGGATTGTTGACTTTGGCCGCGCAGTAAGAGTGAAGGAGCGTCTTTCTTTCCTTCTGGGTTCTCCAATGTACATGGCGCCCGAGACCCACAGGCGCGAGCTGGCGGATATCAGGTCGGACCTGTACAGCGTGGGCTTGATAGGGTTGGAGATGTTAAGCGGTATGCCCATTGCCGATCCCAGCGAACTGGACGAACAGAAGCTCCTGGAAATCAAGTACAATCTTCCCGGCAAGCTTGAAGCGATGCTTCCTGTAAAGCTGCGCAAGCAGCGCAACCTGGTGCATACAATTGCCAGATTAATTGATCCTGATCCAGACAACAGGTATGAGGACGCAAAAGAAGCGGAAGTTGGCGAGGACGGATTATTTGGCGTGGATAAACAGTTGATACGAGCCGGCGTCGAAGATGAGTATAGCCGGGAACTTTCCGATTATCTTTCCAAGCTTGTTGACAAGAAGACCGCGAGGATTGAGATAAGCGATTTTGAGCAGGGGGATACCGCCGATATAACCAAGTTTGTTGTTCACTAACCAGCCCCCAGCATCCAGCATCAAGCATCCAGCAACCAGCATCCAGTATCCAGCCCCCAGCCCCAAAGCTATAATGTCTTGCTAAAAAAGGATGGTTGCCTGTATTCTCCGGGAATGGAATAAAGAAGGGATGAAGTATTATGAAATTATCTTATGAAAAACCGGATGGCTCAAATGTAAGCATCAGATTGATGCCTAGAAATCATGCGCAGCCGGTGACGCTTGGCAGGGGCAGGGACGCCTCGGTAATCCTGGACGATCCCAAGGCTTCAAGGATCCATACTGCAATCAGGTATTGGGATGATATTTTTATTGTTCGCGACATGAATTCCAGTAACGGCACATTTTTAAACAGCGAGAAAATCGAAGTTGCAAAAATCGCTCCTGGCGATGTCATCCAGATTGGAGACACCAGGATAACGGTAACAAGCGAGCCGAATCGTTCGGATGTGACCGTAGTCGACAAGCAGCACGCCGAATAACTTCAGCCAAAGCTGAATGATATTGTGCAGCATAGGGTTATGCGCGCAATATTCCTCCGGGCCATTGGCGGCAGAACATGCGCTTGTGTCAGGGTCAGCGCAGTCCCAGTAGTATTTCAGCCAGAATCTGAACCTGGCCGATCACCGCGCTTATGGGCAGAAGCAGCAGAATTATCAGAAGCATACCGAAGCGTTCCAGCTTCATGTATTTGCGGAGAATATGCTGGGGCATGAACCATGCTGCTATTCGCGAGCCGTCCAATGGCGGAATTGGTATGAGGTTGAACGCTGCCAGGAACATGTTTGTCATGCACAGGAAATAGAAAAACAGTATGAATGGTTCTGGCATCTGTCGCGCGAAAAGGCGGAAAACAACTATGGCCACAACGGCAAGGACAATATTGCTTGCCGGTCCTGCCGCGCCAACCAGCATGATGCCCTTTCGCTTGTTTTTGAAATAGGATGGATCAAACGGCACGGGTTTAGCCCAGCCGAAAAAAAACGGCGACTGGGAAATCGCGAGCAGAATCGGCAGGATCACGGTTCCGAGCGGATCGATATGAGCCAGGGGGTTCATTGTAAGGCGCTCCGCGTTCCGGGCGGTGGGATCGCCGAGCTTGTAGGCAATATAGCCGTGAGACACTTCGTGGAAAACCAGCGAAAAAAGCAGTGTAACTATTCCAATTAAGACAACTTCCATTGTGTTGTAATTAACTCCTGATATTGATATGCCAGTGTCCTGAAGTCATCTGGCTTTCGATTTTCTTTCTTAAGTAGCGTCTAATCGCAGCCCTTGCCGGAGGCACGAGCAGAAGGAAACCGATGGTATCGGTCATAAGACCCGGTGTAACCAGCAATGCGCCCGCAATCAGGATCATTACTCCATCTATAAGTCCGGGGGCGGGCATTATTCCGTTGCGCAGGTCCGCCTGGATGCGGGACAGAATCGACAGCCCTTCAATTTTCGCCAGCACCGCTCCGACAAACCCTGTAATTATAACAAGAGCCAGTGTGCTGGCCCAACCGAGATATTCGTTAACTTTCAGCAGAAGGGCCAGTTCCGCAATCGGAACAACTATAAATATGAAAAGCAGCCATCCAAGTATCATGCCGGTTTTTTCCTTCCTTTGATTTGCTGCTCAGTATATTTGACCATGTCATTCATCATCTTAACTGTTTCAACCGGATACTTTCCCACTGCGGTTTCGCCGGAGAGCATTACACAGTCTGTGCCGTCAAGTACAGCCTTCGTAACGTCGGTTGCTTCCGCGCGAGTTGGACGCGGATTATTAGTCATATGTTCAAGCATTTGAGTTGCAGTTATTACCATTTTGCCGGATTTGTTGCACTTTGATATAATCTCGGCCTGGACAAAAGGCACCTCGTAAACAGGAA
>CAZIXB010000088.1:0-6678 GCA_964543205.1 uncultured Victivallales bacterium | reverse complement strand
CAAATCTCTGTTCTTCGTCAATAATTACCAGCCCAAGATCCCTGAAACTGACTCCTTCCTGGAGAAGAGCGTGAGTTCCTATAACAATGTCGATCCTGCCTGCGGCAAGATCCTTTATAACCGTATCCTGCTCCGAACGGGTCTTGAAGCGGCTGATCATCTGAACGCGAAGGGGAAAGGCCGACATGCGTTCGGTAAAAGTATTGTAATGCTGCTGAGCCAGGACGGTGGTTGGAACCAGCACCGCAGTCTGCTTTCCATCAAGCGCTGCTTTGAAAGCGGCCCTCATTGCTACTTCGGTTTTGCCGTATCCCGCATCCCCGCACAACAGCCTGTCCATAGGTTTGGTCGATTCCATGTCCTGTTTAATTTCGCCAATTACCCGCTGCTGATCTTCTGTTTCCTGGAAAGGGAAAGAATTATCAAAATCATGCTGCCAGGTTGTATCGGAGGAAAAGGCATGACCCTCCAAAGCGCTTCTTTTTGCCTGAACTTCAAGAAGTTCTGAAGCAAAATCAATGATATTTTCCCTGGCCTGACTCTTCTCCTTTGACCACCGCCGGCCGCCAAGCTTGTGGAGCCTCGTATGCTGACCGGAGAAGCCTACATATCTGGTAACAAGGTGGGCCTGCGTGACAGGCACATGGAGCACGGCGCCTTCGTCATATTCTATGCTCAGCATTTCATGCGTGCGGTTCTTTATGGTTATTTCGTTCAAACCAAGGTACCGGCCTATACCATGAGCAGAGTGGACCACCAGATCTCCGGACGAGATGTCTGATAGATCGGTTAAGGCAGCCTGCCTTGCCCTGCGCACAGGCGTATTCCCGGTTCTGGGCAGGTATCTTCTGCCAATGGCTTCCTTCTTCCCGTAGATGTCCGATTCGGCTACAATAACGAATTGAAGACGCTTGGAGGCAAGGCCCTCTGAGAGTGTTCCCAGCAACAGGTGAATGTTGTCGGGTTGCGTCGGTTCCATTGCTTCGCGAAAATGATGCAAAGATCCTTGTGTGTTAAGAAAAACTGCAACATCATTCCCCTCTGCAGCCGCAGCCTGAAGCTGAGACAGGAGGTTCTGCCTCAAAGCTTCCATGGCATCGGGATGAACAGCGCGTTGCGGAATATGAAAAAGATCCCCTACAGCAAATATGTCAGGAAGAACAGGTTTCTCCGCCAATTCCATAACAGCAATCCGGCGTGTGCGCCTGCCTTTAAGAATAGATTGTATATCTTCCAGTGTTACTATTGAATCCTCTTTTTTTTCCTGGCAGGCATTATTCTCGTAAAGTCTGGCATGTTCCTTTATCGATTCTGCAGTCGACCAGATAAAGGTTGAATCGGCCGGAACATAATCAAAAAATGGAATAGTTTGTTTCTTTGCTCCAGCCGTATCGCCTTGCGGGGGAAGAGAAACACCCGAAAGCCTGACTGCTGTCCTCTGGTCGGCCGGTTCAAACTGTCTGATTGTGTCAATCATAAAACCTTCGAAATCAACCCTGACCGGCAGCTCCTCGGTAAGCGGCCACGCATCAACTATGCCGCCCCTGACGGCAGCCTGGCCGGGCGCTTGAACCTTGGCGCAGAATGTGTAGTCCTGTTCGTCCAGCCACTTTACCAGGGCCTCTGGGTCAAGTTCCCGGCCGGCGGCCAGATCCATCGTGTTGCCGCGAAGCTTACCTGGCGAAACAACCTTCTGCATAAGAGCCTGCACCGATGTGACAATGACAAGGTTGTCTGCTTTACTGCCGACAGAACCGGCCCGCGCCAGCTCTTCAAGGACTTCCAGCCTGTAGGCTGCTGTGGCATCAACAGCCGTGGCACCTTCTCGGGGCGGGTAATACAACAAGCGCCGTTTGCTTGTGTCCGGAAGCATTATGCGCAGCAAAGTTGACATGTTCTGGTGGGCCTGCTCAAGCTTGTCAAGACCGTCTGCAACAAAAAGGGTAGTCCCTCCAAATGCCATGCTGCACGACAGGGCCATAAGGCACTGGCCTGAAAGCGGCATATCAGAAACCTCGCTCCGGGACCCGGCGGGAAACGCCGGTTCAACAAACCTGGTCATTTTCTTGAGAATAGCATGCATAATGCAATTATAGCCAAAGGGAGATAGTGTTAACCTGACTTATAAACAAACCTTCTTCTTCACGAGACTTGCCCGAACCCGATCCGCCGGGAGAGCGCACAGATTGCTGAAATAAAGGGTGCGCCGCGTCAAGCCGGAGATCAGATCAATACAGTTTCCGCATGTGAGAAGGAGGTATTCGCAGAACAGTTCTGTATTTTGCCACGGTGCGCCTTGCAACGCTGATTCCCTGTTTCTTAAGCTGCTCAACAATTTCCTGATCGGACAAGGGCTTTGAAGGATTCTCTTTTGAAACCAGCGTGGCAATAATGTCTTTTACTGTCTTGTTAGAAACCTGCTGGCCGTCAGAGGTTGTAACTCCCGGGGAAAAGAAATACTTGAGCTCAAACACTCCGCTTGGTGTTCGCATGTACTTGCCTGCTACCGCTCGGCTTACAGTGGTTTCGTGAACTCCTACGGTTTCAGCAATTTCCGCCATGGTCATCGGTCGCAGGAAAGCCACGCCTTTATCAAGAAATTCCGTCTGCCGTTGGACTATTTCGGTGGCTATCCGGTATATGGTTTTCTGCCGCTGATGGATGCTCTTTATCAAGAACGCGCCCGAGCGAATTCTTTCACGTATATATTGCTTAACATCCGTATTGGTCGAGGCGCTCTTCATCAGTTTGCGATACTGGTTGCTGATCCGCAGATGCGGAAGCTGTTCGTCATCCATTATCACCGTGTATTCGCCTTCCACTTTTCGCACGGTTATCTCCGGCAACACATAAGCGGCAGTTTCCGACGAATAAACACTGCCCGGTTTCGGGTCAAGGGTTGATATCAGCTTGGCGGCTTTCTGAATATCTTCAGTGGAACACTGAAGACTGCGGGCGATGTCCTGATATTTATGCGCGCCCAGTTTGTTAAGGAAATCCTTCACAATCCGAGCGGCAAGACTTTCGCCTTTTCCCATCCGGTTAAGCTGTATCAGGAGACATTCACGCAGATCTCGCGCCCCTACGCCGACAGGGTGAAAGTCCTGTATCACGGCAAGAATCACCTCCATGTGCCGACAGTCAAAATTAGCCGGTTCCGCCAGCTCATCCAGGCTTGTGTATAGATAACCGTCTTCATTAATGCTTCCGATGATTAGTTCTCCGATTTCCATGTCTTCATCGGACAACCCCGCAAGATTGAGCTGGTTCAGCAGATGCTCCTGGAGCGATTCCTTTTGAGGAAGAGATTTCAGAAAATACTGGCGTCTGTCTTCCTGGTCAGGGTTGTAGGGAATAGAGCTTCGCTCCTGGTAGAAATAGTCTCGCCATTCATCATCCAGCCTGGCAAGAGCCTCGTACTCCTTGTCAAAATCCATTTCGCTGTTATCTTCGCTGCCCTTAACTTCAGGCTCAATCTCAACTGTGGGCTGTTCGGCAGGCAGCTCTTCAAGCGTGGGATTCTGCTCCAATTCCTTCCTGACCATGGTTCGCAACTCCATAACCGGAACCTGGAGCATCTCCAGCGATTGACGCAACTGCGGAGCAAGCACCATCTGGAGCTGCTGATTCTGCGACAAAGATAACGTCTGTTGCATATTTAATTCCTCTTTGGCATTAATAATGCTCTTTTGATTATGTGATCTCAAGGAAATACTTTACAATGTCAGTTAAACGATAAAATATGCTGCAAAAAAGGGTCAGATGTGGTTGCGCTTGACGGAAAAATTCATCCTGCTCACAAAAAAGGTTGCGCATCTGATAAATATTTTTATAAATTTTGCGAAATTTCTATTAAAAGACAAATCCCGTATATTTTTTTTTAAGCCGGGTGGTTGGATACTTGTATCCACTGAACGCATGCGTACCGACAAGCCCACACCCACCATGCGATACAGAACACCACCCGGCTCCCTCTCCAACCCTTCACTGTTCGGACACAAAAGGCTGATGGACACCTGAACAAGAATTGTGAAGAAACTACTTTGCCCCCTGTTCCGGTTTTTGATAGATTCAGCCCGCATATCTAAAGCTTTTTCGCATAGAAACGGTTCAGGGCGCTGTTAGCCCGCATATCTCACAGGATTTCGTAGTGAGAGCGTGCAAAGCACTGCTGCGGGGGCGCGAATTGGTGAAACGCCGGAGCAGCCGTATAGACATACTGCAATCTGGCGGTTTGTCAATTCGCGCCTTTGCAGTGGCGCTATCCGCGCTCGCAGCAGGAATTTTGTGAGATATGCGGGTTAGTGCAGGGATTAATGCTCCCATGTTCCACACAGGCGCCGGGGCGGTATAAATGGGGTCTTATGGCCGGAGCCATTAACGGTTCTTAGTTGCCAAATCCAGATTGAATTCAAAAAGGAGCAACGCCAATGGCAGAACAGACACATCCGGAGAAACAATATCTTAACCTACTGCGGGATATACTTGATAATGGCTCCAATAAAGAGCTTTTCCTTACTCCAGAGGTAAAAAAACTATACCAGGAACGCGGCGAAACACTGCCCTTTATCAGGTCGGTATTCGGCAGACAGTTGCGTTTTGATCTATCGCAGGGTTTCCCGCTGCTTACAACCAAGAAAACATACCTGAAAGGCATCATCATAGAACTGCTGTGGTTCTTGCGCGGCGATTCAAATATAAAGTTCCTTGTGGATAACAACGTTCACATCTGGGACGAATGGGCCTGGAAAAACTATCACAGGAACTGCTCTCAGTACGGTTTGCCCGACCTGGCGCAGGACAAATTCATTGAGAAAATGAGGAAAGAATCCAAAGACAGCGATTTTGTAAAAAAATGGGGCGACCTGATTACTATCTATGGTAGAATGTGGCGAAAATGGCCGGCCAGCGACGGCCGCGAGATTGACCAGCTTAAGTGGACAATCGAGGGACTGAAAAAGAAACCCTACCGCAAATCTTACGTAGTATCAGCCTGGAATCCCGATTTCGTGTACGAAATGGCTTCGAAAGGCAATGCCACTGAAGTTCCGCCGTTTTGCCATACCTTGTTTCACTTCGGAGTCACCCACGGCAATAAACTGAACCTCGGACTTTATCAGCGAAGCGCAGACGTCTTTCTGGGTGTGCCCTTCAATATCGCCAGTTATGCGTTGCTACTGATGATGACAGCACAGGTAACCGGCCTGGAAGCTGGCGATTTCGTGCATACCTTCGGCGATGTCCATGCCTATTCCAATCACATGGCCCAGATTAAGGAACAATTGGAGAGAGAACCGCGTCCGCTTCCGCAGATGCGCCTGAATCCAGACATAAAAGACATAGACAATTTTACCTACGACGATTTTACCATTGAGGGATACGACCCCCACCCCCGGCTAAAAGCCGAAATTGTCAATGTCGGCGGATTTTGAGGAAAAGATGATTTCATTAATCTGCGCTATGGGCAGAAATAGAGAAATAGGCGTTGAGAACGGACTGCCATGGCATATCTCTATGGATCTGAAAAGGTTTAAAAAACTGACCATGGGCCATCCGATAATAATGGGACGGCGAACTTTCGAATCAATTGGACACCCCCTGCCCGGACGCAGGAATATTATCATAACACACAATCATAACTACAGCCATCCGCTCTGCATGGCGCTTCATTCAGTCGAGGAAGCAATTAAGTGTGCCCTGGCCGATGAAAAATCGGATCCTCCGGAAATCTTTATAATTGGCGGCGGACAGATATACCAACAGACCATCACCATGGCGGATAAACTTTACTTCACGCTGGTGGACGACGCTCCGGAAAGGGCGGACACTTTTTTCCCGGAATACAAAGGCTTCTGTAAAGTCAGTGAAGAAGGCCCTTTCAATGAAAAGGGCCTGACTTTTAGATTTGTGGAAATGATCCGCTAACCCGCATATTTCACACGTTTTCCCAACTCGGCAATAGCCTGTGGAAGCGGGTGTTTCATTAAAAATGGTGGTGGGGCTTGGATTCGAACCAAGGAAGGCATTGCCAGCAGATTTACAGTCTGCCCCGTTTGGCCGCTTCGGTACCCCACCGTTTAGTTGTTTTAAATTCTCTTTTATAGCAGAGCAGCAGATTTCCTGCAAACGCCAAAGGCGTACAGGCCTGCGCAGCAATGCTGCTTGCAGGTCAGTCTGCCCCGTTTGACAATCCAACAGCTAACAGAAAGAGCTACTCCACAAAGCGGAAAGTTTGCAATCGTATTTCATCTAAGGCAAGAAAAAATTCATCTATGTTTTCTTGACCGGACCCAATGGGGCGGACATTATCTTAAATTCAATACATTTCAAAAAAGGAGCAGATTATGAGCAATCAACTTAAGTGCATCATCATAGGAGCAGGCCACCGTAGCTTGAGATACGCATCTTATGCTAAAGAACATCCTGAAACCATGGAAATTGTCGGTGTAGCCGACCCCTCCGAGCTGCGCCGCCGGAAAGCCGCAGAGATATACGATCTCAATGATTCCCAGCTCTACCAGTCTGCAGAAGATCTCGCTTCCAAGCCAAAAATGGCCGACTTTGTAATTAACGGCACCATGGATCAACAGCACGTTTCCACCTCTTTGCCGCTCCTGGAAAGAGGTTACGATATGCTGCTGGAAAAACCGTTTGCCACAACCGAAGAAGATATGTGGA
>CAZIXB010000087.1:4967-6693 GCA_964543205.1 uncultured Victivallales bacterium | reverse complement strand
CCTGGTCTCTGTTATACGGCGGCTTTGATTCATTTTTGATTAGTGAAGCAAGCTGGCGATGGATCACCAGGTCGGTGTAGCGCCTTATTGGTGAGGTAAAATGAGTATAGTTATCCTTGGCCAGTCCAAAATGTCCGGCGTTTCGTGTTGAATATATCGCGCGGTTCATACAGCGCAAAATGGCCGTATGCACATGATGTTCAAGCGGGTCGCCCTTGACCTTCTCGACCAGGCTGGCAAGGTTCCTTCGGGAAGACAGGTTTCCCGCAGTGTATCCCATGCTTGCCAGTTCCTGGGCCACGTCCTCAAGTTTTTCAGCCCTCGGCGGCTCGTGAATCCGGTAAATCAAAGGTTTTCTCTGACCTGCCAGTTTTCCTGCCACTGCTTCGTTTGCCGCCAGCATGCATTCTTCCACAAGCTTGTGGGAGTCGTCATAGATCACCTTGCGTATTTCTGAAATAAGGCCTTTCTTGTCGACTACTACTTCGGTTTCCGGAAGATCGAAATCCAGCGCATTATTCGCAAGTCTTTGTTTCCTGAGTTTTGAGGCCAGCCGCCACAGGTCTTTTACAAGTTTCAGGGTCTTTTTTGGAGCGGCATCAAACGGTTCGTCACCGAGGATTGATCCGACTTCTTTGTATGTGAAGCGATGATCCGAACGAATAACCGACTTGGCAAAATCCGTATCTATGCACTTGCCTGTCTTGTCAAAGGTAAGGAAAGCTGAAAATGCCAGACGGTCGACCTTCGGCATGAGACTGCACACGTTATTGGAAAGTTCTTCAGGCAGCATGGGGACGACCTTGTCGGGCAGATAAACGCTGTTGCCTCTTTCGCTCGCTTCCTTGTCAAGTTTGCTGCCTTTTTCCACAAAGTGGGATACGTCGGCAATGTGGACGCCAAGCACTGAATTTCCGTTGCCGTCCTTTTCCAGGGATAGCGCATCGTCAAAGTCTTTTGCCTGCTCAGGGTCTATTGTGATGATTGTTTTCCGTGTCAGATCACGACGACCGGACTTGTCTCCCGCTTTTCGACGGCTGGCCGACGCTTCCTCAATGACTTCCCGTGGAAACTCGTCCCGGATGGCAAAATTGCGTATCACCGCGATCGTGTCCAACGACGGATTCGTCACGGGGCCGAAAACCTCCACGATTTCGGCTTCCGGGCTAAGATTCCGGTTATGCCATTCAAGGAAACGGATCAGAACCCTGTCTCCGGCCTTAGCCTTTCCCGTATCCGGCACATAGAAATCATGTTTAAATGACGGATTCAACGGCGACACGTAATAAAAATTACGGGTTGCCTGCAGGGTGCCAACCAGCTCGGTGCAGTTTCGTTCCAGAACCTCCACGACTTCGCCACGCGGTGAAGCATTCTTCAGTTCCTTGGCTCCCGATTTGCCTTTGCCTGCTTCAGAAAAGCTGACAAGAACTCTGTCGCCCGGCAGCGCTGTTCCTGCACCGTCCTTCCCTATACGGATGGTCCTTGGGGCGCCTTCGGTGGCAACCAGCGCTTCGCCGGAACGCAGAAAACGTATAATACCCGCCGACAGATCAGCCGGAGCGCCGGGCGTGTACTTATTGTCCGGGAGCTTCACCACTTTTCCATCTGAAATCAGCCTGTTGAGCGCTTTCTGGAGCTTCTTCTTATCCTTTTTCTTGAATTGCAATTGAGAGATAATCTCCTTTTGCGAAAGCGGTATCGCCGCGCCACCCAGCAGATCGTT
>CAZIXB010000087.1:0-4867 GCA_964543205.1 uncultured Victivallales bacterium | reverse complement strand
GCCGCATCGCTGAAACGCCATTTCAGGGGGAAATTGCGGCACTGAAGAGGCTTTTGAGCTTCAATACCGCACTTTGAATCGGGTGTCAGAAACACGCACGACCCATCAGCATTTTCTGTCAGGCTGAGGGAGTTCCGCCCGCTGGTCAGGCGAGTATACATGGCAGTGAATTCCCGGACTTCCAACCCAAGATACGTGGCAATGTTCTCGATATCCGCCGTGCTAAGGTGAACATAACCACTTACGCGACAACAACTGCCACACTGCAGACAAACAAATTCCTTCACTGAAGTTTATCCTTTAACCTCATCTATTCACGCGCCAAGTTTGCCGCAACTACAATCTGCCCGCCCTCCCGCTCGTCGGGCGCAGGCGGGGGCGCAGTAAATGCGTTAAAATCGGCGCGCCTCTGGTAAAAGCAGCCAAGCGCTCTGAACCGTTTCTGCTCGAAAAAGTGTGAGATATGCGGGTTAAAAACTTCCCTCGACGCTTTAAACACATAGCGCTACATTCTAACAACTTAAGACTTGCTTGGCTTTTTTCATGAATAGATCATGTTCAGAGCTGAAGCTGCAATATAGTCTTTTACTGCGGATGTTTCGGGCGGTAGACTTTGCAGTCTCGACGGCTTGCCTTCAAGAGCGTCTATAACAGGATGATGCGCAATATCTTCACCTGTAGCCCGGTTTATCGCTTCGGGAAACTTGGATGGATGCGCGGTTGCCAGACATATAACGGGAATATTATCAGACGCCAGGCGCTCCGCGACGCTGACACCGACTGCCGTATGCGGATCCATGAGATACCCATGATCCATATGATATTTCCGTATAGTATTCAGCGCCGTTTGCTCGTCACTCCTGCCGGAGACTATTAACGGATCCACAGCATCGCCTTTCTGTGATTCTATCTGTATTGCTCCACCCATCCGAAACCCTTCCATGGCCTTTGTCACTCTGTCCGGATCAGAGCCCATGCGATAGAACAGGTAGCGCTCAAAATTACTCGCAACCTGTATATCCATTGATGGGCTTATCGTGGGTTTTACCGATCCAATGCTGTATTTTCCTGTGCTGAAAAATCTATGCAGAATATCGTTTTCGTTGGTGGCAAGAATCAACCGGTGAATAGGCAGGCCCATTTGATAAGCCATATAACCGGCAAAAATATCGCCAAAATTTCCTGTCGGAACCGAAAACGAAACCTTCCGGCAACCGGTCTCTTTTTTTACTATAAAGAAAGCGTGAAAGTAGTACACAATTTGCGGCAGGAGTCTGGCCAGGTTAATTGAATTGACCGAACCGAGATTATACCTGCTCTTGAAATCAAGATCACAGAAAATCTCCTTTGCGATTCGCTGGCAATCGTCAAAGGACCCGCCAACAGCCAGATTATGCACATTTTCGTCCATTACGGTGGTCATCTGGCGTTCCTGCACAGGGGTGACCCGGCCGGAAGGATGGAGAATAAAGATGCTCATGCGCCCTCTGCCCTTTACACCATAAATGGCAGCGCTGCCGGTATCGCCGCTGGTCGCCCCCAAAACATTCATATGCTCATTTTTAGAACTCAGAATGCACTCGAAAAGCCGGCCCAGAAACTGAAGGGCAATGTCTTTGAAAGCAAGTGTCGGACCGTGAAAAAGCTCCAGTATCCGAATGTCGCCGGCTTTTATTACAGGCGCCACTTGCGGCGACCGAAACTGACTGTAGCTGTCCTGGATAATATTCCACTGGATTGCCGGATCAAGATCCGAATAAAGATCCATGATAGCATTGGCAAGCTGCGGATATTCAAGGTTCTGCCATTCGTCCAACCGGCCAGCAACAACAGGGATGTTCTGAGGAAGAATAAGCCCGCCATCATCCGCCAGCCCGCTCATCACCGCATCGGTGAAACACATGGGCTTAACGCCGCCCCTCGTGCTTATATACCTCATTGCCATTTCTTACACATTTCCTGTCCGAAACGGCATTTCACCGCCCTCCCTGCCCTACTTTGCCTTGGCCTTGGCTTCGTTTACTACAACCCGCCTACCGCTAACATTCTGGCCGTCAAGGGCCTCAACAGCCTTATCTGCGCCTGCTTTGTTTGCCATCTCCACAAAGCCGAAACCTTTCGACTTTCCATTGAAACGATCTTTTATAACCCTGGCGGAATGAACTTTGCCATGCGGCTCAAATGTTTTTGCGAGCGCTTTGTCGTTAATGCTGTAAGGAAGATTTCCCACGTACAGCTCCACGCTCTTTTTGCTCTTTTTCCTGGACCTTGCGCCCCTGTCCTTAGATGACTTTTCGCCCTTCGTTCGGCCGCCCATGCTTTTTCCCGCCAGTATCCCAGCCAGAAAACATGCCAGACCGAACGATGCGATTGCAATATACCAATTTTCCATAAACCTCTTCTCCCTTCAAGGTAACACTATTTCACTTCGAGAAAACCTTCCAGTTTTCTCATACGCGTAGGGTGCCGGAGCTTGCGCAACGCTTTTGCTTCTATCTGCCTTATTCGCTCTCTTGTAACATTAAATCTGCGCCCTACTTCTTCCAGGGTTCTCGAATAACCATCCGACAGGCCAAACCGGTAATCCAACACAGCTCTTTCCCTCGACGTCAGTGTGCCAAGCACATCCTGAAGCCGATCTTTCAACATACTGTATGCCGTCATTTCTGATGGATTCTCGGCGCTTTTGTCTTCTATAAAATCGCCAAAATGGGCGTCTTCGCCGTCTCCAATCGGGTTTTGCAGCGAAATCGGCTGTTGCGCCATCTTGTATACCGCGCGAACTCGTTCCACGGGCATATCCATCTCTGCAGCGGCTTCTTCCGCTGTCGGTTCCCTTCCATACTCCTGCACAAGCTTCTTCTGCACCCTCAGAAGCCTGTTGATGGTTTCGATCATATGAACAGGAATTCGAATTGTTCTTGCCTGATCTGCTATGGCCCTGGTAGCCGCCTGTCGGATCCACCAGGTTGCATAGGTGCTGAACTTGTACCCGCGCTGGTACTCAAACTTTTCCACCGCCTTCATCAGGCCGGTGTTTCCTTCCTGGATCAGGTCGAGGAAAGATAATCCCCTATTCATATATTTTTTAACAATGCTTATTACCAGTCTCAGATTGGCTTCGACCATCTCTGTACGGGCCTGCTGACCATCCAGCAGAAACTGCGTCATCTCTCTGTATTTTTCCTCAAACTCCTCCTTTTCCATGCAAGCTGCCTTTTCCATCTCCCTCAATTCCTTCTTCTTCTCCCTGAGGTCATTGTCCCGGCTCTTGCTTTTACGTTTACTCTCCAGTTCTGCGATTTCCGCAAGGCAGACTTCAAACTTGTTGTAGAACCCTTCGGTCTCCGAAGCCATGGCTTCTACAACCTTCTGCTTGAAATGAAGCTCATCAAGCGTTTTGCTCATTTCCTGCCTCGTTTTCTCAACGGTTTTCTTTTTTCTTTTGATCTCTTTGCTTGTGAGCCGTGTTTTGATTGAAGCTTCAAACTGTCGCTGAAGCTTACTGCGAATCCTTGTCATCTCCTTCTTTTTTTCGGGAAGAGCATCAACGTACTGGTCACGGCTATCTACGTACTTGTCAGTCACAATTCTATCAAACCGCTCCTTGCCCTCTTCAAGCATGGCAATAAGAATCATATATTTATCGCTGGCGAATCCGAATTGGTTGAATACCGTTCTTACCCCTATTTCAGCCTGTTCAATTCTTTTGCATATCTCGACTTCCTGCTCCCTTGTCAGCAGCGGCACCTGCCCCATCTGGTGCAGGTACATGCGAATAGGGTCGTCATAGAAATCCAGCTTGGCGCGGCCGCCTTTCGCAGTTCGCAAGGCCTTCTTCTTGTGACGGTCTACTTCTGAAGCTTCAATAATTTCTATATCCATGCTGCGAAGAAGAATCAGATAAGACTCAAGTTCATCGGAACTTATAACGCTTTGTGGAATCAACTCGTTGATATCCTCGTAGGTAAGATAACCCTGGCTTTCGGAAAGCTTGACAAGTTCCCTGATCTTTTCAGTGCGTTGCTGATGCCCTTCCGCCTTGTTCCCAGCCGCACTATCATCTACATTTGCGCCCGAAGATTCTCCGGCAGCCTTCCGCTTTGTAGATTTTCCGGCAGGCCGGCCCCTCTTAGTCTTTTTTACAGACGCATTTTTTTCCGCCCGTGAACTTCGCGCCGCTGCCTTTTTTTTAACTGTTTTCTTCTCTTGCGCCTTACTCTTTACAGTCTTCTTCTTTGCAGTCTTCTTCTTTGCAACGGTTGATTTCCCGGAATTTTTCTTCTTGTCTGATCGAGAGTTTTTCTTCTTTGACATATTATCGCGCCTCAACTAGGGTTATACATTGAGATTGCGGATCCCAGGGAATCCCGATTTTAACTGCTGTGGTCCTGAAGCGCCCCTCTCTCCGCCTGACATAAAGTCACAGGCACTTTGGAGATACTCCGGACAAGCTTGCGTCTTCAGGGGTACTAAGGTTTTCTCTACTAATAGCTTACAGAAGAGACAGCATCAATCCCTGTTTCCAATTTGAACTAAATCACTTCTCCTAAATTCTTAACGATGCACAAAACCATTTTGAGAATAAATAACCTTCATGAGGAATTCAACACAAAAGTTGGCATTCCCCCATTTTTTCCCGTAGCCCGAATATCTCACGGAATTTCGTAGCGAGAGCGTGGAGAGCGCTGCTGCGGGGCTAAGACCTGCCTGCACACAAAGTGTCTGCAGGAACGCAGTCTTATATTTTTTTACGACGGTCCTCGCAAACACGTTGTGTGCAGGTGCGTCTAATCCCGTCGTTACTCTCCCCAAGTATCTGCGGGATTGTAAGCCTGCCTGCACACGAAGTGTTTGCCAGGACCGC
>CAZIXB010000086.1:0-6925 GCA_964543205.1 uncultured Victivallales bacterium | reverse complement strand
GGATGCCATTATATGATGATTGATCCGCCCTTGGCCAATGCTTTGCGAATCTTTGCCGGATCTACGTTTTGAATCGGAATACATTCACTGGCCGCCAGTGCGCAGGCAACGCCGGCAGCTTCGCCTGTCTGGTTCATGTTTACCATGACCCGTGCGGCGCTGAAAGCAACTTTGTCGGCGTCCAGCATACGGCCGGAAAGCGCCAGATTGGGTATGTGATTCTGCAGCTGACAACTCCATGGGATCTGGTAGAATGTCGGATCCACATCCAAGGGGTCGCGCCAGCGTTTTCTTAAAGGCCTTGCCCCTCGTTCGGGAATGACCGTTTCTGTTCCGTCGAGATAGCGGAAGGTTATACCAGGACCATCGGCGTGGTGGATATCCACGCGGTAAGAGCCGTTCGCGATTGCGTCCTCAAACCGACGACCGTTGAGGACATCGTCGCCGGTTAACCGGTGGGCCGCAATGATGCGTTTCGTTTCCCTGGCGCCTATTACGGCTGCAAGATCCACGAGGGCTATGTTGGCGTCGGAGGGTCCATACTTCCGAATCAGGTCCAGGATTGCCCGAACCTGCCGGCGTCCCTCGATTTCTGCGCTTGAAAGTTGACTGCCGTCCGAAGTGTCGCATCCGAAAACATGGGTATCGGCCCGCAAATGGATATCAGTCATGCCGGGAATCGGACCGCCCCATCCCCAGTCCGGATCCAGCCCGAACTCTGCTCCGTGTTCGCAAACAGCTTGTTGCCAATTGAAGTCTCCGAGTGAATTGAGTCCCATGATTTTTGCGCAAGTCGTCGGCGGCTGGAGTGTTTCGGGCTCGAAGTATGGCAACTGGAGATCAAGTGCGAGATCAGCATCGCCGGTCGCGTCGATGAACTGCTGTGAGCGAATTGCTCCTCGTCCATTCTTGTTTTGTATGACAATCGCCGCCAGCTTGCCGTCTTCGATAAGGGGTCCTGCGTAGAACGTATGAAGGTAGGGGACAATGCCGTGTTCTACTACAAGTTCGTCGAGCTCAATCTTTAATTCTTCTGTATTGAGCCGGAAAGCCGATGAAGGGTTTGAAGAGGTAAGCACAGCGTCCCGCGCTGACAGTCGGTCGAGTAGTTCCTGTGTTAGTCCGCCGATGATCCGGCGTTCGCCAATTGTGTCGTGCAGACTGTGCCAGATATTGACGTTACCGGCCGTAGCCACCCCGCCGAAGCAGTTGTGTTTCTCCACAATGGCCACACTCAGGCCCAGTCGAGCTGCCCGCACAGCGGCAAATACGCCCGTGCAACTTCCTCCGACAACGGCAAGGTCGACTTCGTCGACTACCGGAATTTCCCGCTCTGGTTCCCTGATGGTTTTCATTGTCTCTTCTTGATTTCCACCAACTTGCCCTGTACGGCTTTCATATGTTCCTGCGTATCATTTGACAGTCTTTCTGCAATGTGCCTGTATTCGGGCGCATCGGATTTGACTATTCTATAGAAATGCGTATCCATAATGGAGGATTCTATGGCAAGAGCAGTGTTGACCGCTTCTTCAGTCGTGATTTCGTTTTCTTTTGAGTAAGCAATATTGTCACGAAGCATCGTCAAAAAAGAATCTATACGTGAAACGGAAAATCGTCCGATGTTATAGAATATGCTTTTTTTATCCAATTGCTTGTGCATCGTTCTGAGAAGGCGTGCGTGGGCTTTTTCTTTTTCTGCCATTTCTTTCCAGAATCCGTCTGGGTCAGGAACAATTTCGCTGTATATATTATACAATTCTCCGATGGATTCCTCACAACATGCAAGTTTGTCTATGATCTCTTTTTGCGCTTGGATCACCTTCTCCTCTATAGTCATGCTTTCCTCCTGCTGTCGACCAGTTGTTTTAAATCCGTCGAGATGGAGCCGAATCATTGCTTTATGATGTTCGGTCTGTTGTTGGATCTCTCGTATTTCAGCAAGTATTGCGGGACGATCAGATTGAATAATCTGAAAATATTCTGCTTCGAGAAGGGAATTTTCGATATCTGCAGCCAAAGATAATGCTCGTACAGGAGTTATCCCGCAGGATCTAACTTCTTTTGTTAGTTTTTGCATGTATGCAATATGCGTTTTTATAGCTTCGATATTAAACTTGCTTACGTTGAAATATACGTTATTAGAATCGCATAAATTCGCGAGTTTTCCTACTACTTCAGCATGTGCCTTCTCTTGCACAAACAAGTCTTGCCAGAATCTTTGCATATCGGGCAATGCCACTCCAAATGCTGTATACAGAGCCGCAATTGTTTCTTCTTGCATTGATAAATAACGCACGATATCCGAACTCAATGAATCTGTCATATGTGTATTCTTCATAAGCAATCCAACGATTTTTTAAAAAGCTATTTCCAATGCCAGTATGTGTTTTGAATGTGGGAAAGTCAAATTACCAGTACGGCCTCCAGACCGCAACCAATAAACCAGCATCAAGCATCCAGCAACCAATATCCAACCTGCTGTCCTTTCGCGCTTTTTCGTAGTTTATCCCTTTGCTCTTCCCTTCATCATTGGATATCCTCACTTCCCTCTTTTCTTCTATCCAACCTTTTGCAGAAATTTGATTCCTATCGCAAAGCAATAGAATCGAACTAGTCCGCATATCTCACAGAATTTCGTAGCGAGAGAGTGGAGAGCGCTGCTGCGGAGGGCGCTCTCCGCGTTCGCAGTAGGAATTTTGTGAGATATGCGGGTTAGAATCCATTGAATTCATTTACGGCATTAATCATAGCTGCAATGTTCTCAATAGGTGTTTTGGCTTGCACATTATGGATTGAGGTGAAAATAAATCCACCATTAGACGCAAAGATCTCACAACGGTGCAATACTTCCTGACGGACCTGTTGAGGGGTCCCGAAGGGCAGTGTTTTCTGGGTGTCGACACCACCTCCCCAGAAAACGAGACGGTCTCCGTAGCGATCCTTCAGTGTCTTAGGGTCCATTCCTGTAGCGGAACATTGTACCGGATTGATAATGTCAAAGCCGGCGGCAATGAAGTGGGGCATGAATGACTCTACCGCGCCGCAGGAATGTTTGAAAGTCTTCCACGTCGTGTTTTGATGTATCCAATCGTTGATCCTCTTGTAGTAAGGCGCATAAAGACTATCGAATGTATCGGTCGAGCAGAATGTCGACGTCTGTGTGCCGAAATCAGTGCCGCAGATAAACAAAACATCCACAACAGAACCCAAAACAGAATGAACCCGTTCGAGATTCTCAATGGCGATATCGCACTGTTTTGAAAAAACATGATGAAGATAGTCCTGCCGAATCGCTGTAGAGATATACCATTCTTCTATATCTCTGATGCCTTTTGGGTGTTTAAGAAACGGAGCAGTGACCAGCGCGATATCTCCAAAGGCTGTCCCTCCAACGCTTCCCACCACCGCGCGTTCTGATGAAGCCAGACGATTGGCTTGTTCTGCGTACCACTTAATATCCTCATCGGAGATTGGTGTGAATTCCTGCATATTGTCTTCTGGATTGAGACGGTTTTCGTCAATAGGCTCTTGTCTGATGATAGAATCAAAGAAATAACCGCCTGTGGGCATGCGCCCGCTTGGTGAAACGGTTGTATCCCCCTCCGGGTAGATCAGGAGATCTCCTTTTTTATCTATGGTTGTGTTGAAATGCTCTGAAACCAGAAGGCTCTGGCCCCAAGGCGCTTTAAACTCTTTCCAATTTTCATTTCGAAATCCGAATATCGTTCCGGGGGGCGGCAATGCGATCGTATCAACGCCAAGCGCATCAAGTAGATCATCTTCCAGTTCACCGAGCATCTGGTAAGGTTCGGAGACTTTTACCGGACGGTCCTCAAGTCCGTAGAGCTTGCGTAGTTCGGCAATGCACGTAACATGCATGCCTGTCACCGCGGTACTTCCGAAATCCACCGCTATACGATCTGGGGACTTATGATTAAGCGCGCAATTTGTTCTTTCTTTCTTCGTCATAGTACTCTTTTCTTGATTCTGGGTCTTGCCTCAGCAGGCGCGAAGGACGCTTTCATTAGTCCTTCGGACTATGCTGGTGCCGTTTTGATCAACTTCACGGCTTGTTCTGTTGTGAGTTCTATTCAGGCTTCCATCATTTGGTCGTTCCATCCGCGCCGCCTGAAAAGCGATCCCTTGCAATTAAATAATAATTACAAACTGGGTATTATTAAGATAGCAATACAAGACCGTATAATAAAGGTAAACACTTAACCCGCATATCTCACAAAATTCCTGCTGCGAATGCGGATAGCGGCACTGTGAGGGCACGAATTGGCAAAACGCCAGATTGCAGTTTGTCTATACGGCTGCTCCGGCATTTTTATCAATTTGCGCCCCCGCAGCAGTGCTCTCCGTGCTCTCGCTATGAAATTCTGTGAGATATGCGGGTTAAATTGCTTTAATGAATCCAGTGATTATTAAATTCGACAAATTACGGGAGATTTATGATATTAAAATACCTTTTAGTTGAGAGAGATGATTAAAAGAAGAACATCTATAAAATCGACCGCCATTGGTTCATCAATATTGGTTATTGAAGGGCTGCTTTTTTGTTCAGAGAACGCTTAAAACAATATGTAATGTGAGAGTAAAATGGATCCATTAATACCTTTTCGTTATTATCCTGATTTAGAAGAAGAAATATTATCCTATATTATTGATCTGAATCAAAGTTATGGATTCAGAAGGTTTTTATTGACCGGCCCCAGCAAAGAATTCAGGTACACAGGATTTCCCGACAAACATGTCTTTAGCGAAATGGGGGAGCTAATATTAAGCGTCAAAAAACAACTTAGAGATTATGATGTTGAAATTGGTTGGTGGTGCGTAACAACCATAAGGATAGGCAATGGCATATTCCAAGGTGTCATAAAGGAGGATGGCAGTCATGTGATGGAATCTCCTTGTCCTTTGGATCAACAGTATCGGAACACATTTAGCGATTATATTGCGACAGTAGTTAAGATTGCCCGGCCATTTTGGATAAATTTCGAGGATGATTTTCATTTGAGTGGCGGATGTTTTTGTCCTCTCCACCTCGACGAATTTTCCAAACGGGAAGGCAAGTATTATTCAAGGGAAGATCTTCAAACACTATTTGCCTGTAAAACGCCCGAGAGTTATAAGTTACGCGAAGCCTGGGGTAAATTGCAGAGGGACTCGCTTGCAGGCCTTGCGGCGTCTGTCAGGGAAAAGGTTGACGAGATAGCTCCTGAAACCCGTTTGTGCCTCTGTGAAAACGTCTGGCAACTTGAACTAGCTGGAAATGCCTCTGAATCAATAACGAAAGCATTTGCTGGAGACACTAGGCCAGCAGTGCGAGTTCATGGATCAAGTTATTTTTCCGATGCTCCGCTTGAAATACCAAGAAACATTTTTAATCCCTTATATCAGCGTCAACATCTTCCAGATGATTTTGAATTGATTCACGAATCCGATACTTTTCCACACACGCGATTTTTCATGTCGAGCGCAAAAATGAAAACCTTAATGACAGCGGCCTTCGCCTATGGGCTTGATGATTCTTTGTTTTATGCCACGCAATATCTTGAAATGCCCATTGAGGAAAAAGGTTATTTGGAGATGTATCAAAACGAGACAGCACGTTTTTCCGCTCTTAAATGTGCCGCTAGAGATAGTAATATTGAAGGGTGTGAAATTTACAGGAAGCCGGGAACTTCCTCAAAATGGGTAAATGTCATGGGGCGTCATGGAATTCCCTATACATCGAAAAATGGAAGAGTAAAACTTGTTTCCGGTAATATTGTCGAGCAAATGGAGCATGAAGAAATTATAGAATTGTTGAGTGGAAGTGTTTTTCTGGATGGGTATTCAGCCTTTCTCCTGTGTCAGAAAGGGTATGGCAATCTGATTGGCGCTGAAATCTCAACAAGGGAAGCCACATTGCTGCCTCCATTTTATGAAGCCGTTGTTAATCCTGGAATGTTTCCAGGCATCAAAAACCGGTTAATGTATAATCACGCATGGGCATTTAACAAAGAAAACAGAGATTGCTTCTATCAAATTAGAGCTTTAGCTGGCACAGAGGTTTTAACGGAATTCCTTAATTCTAAAAATGAACCTTTTTTTCCTGCTTTGACACGTTTTGAGAATAAACGAGGAGGGCGGGTAGCGATTATGTCCTATGATCTTAATGACAAGTACATAAACACCCGTTGCATATCATTGTTTAATTACACTAAAAAGGAATTAATGCGCCACGTTATAGAATGGTTGGGAAATGAGCCTCTTCCAGTTTATGTTACTAATGTGCCAAATGTATTTTGCATATACAGTCGTTCAAGATCCAATGACTATTCTATTGTTGTCTTAACCGGATTGAATTCAGATACATTTGACTCTTTCACTTTAGATGTTGAACCTGAATGGGTTGACTCACAAATTCAAATGCTTGACAAAGATGGCGCTTGGCAAACCATTGACGCAACAAAACAAGAGCGATCAATTTCGATTAATGAAAAATTGTCTGTGATGAATCCGGTTATTTTAAAATTTAGTAAAACATGAGAAAGAGATTTTTTTTAACACGCATATCTCAGAGGATTTCGTAGTGAGAGCTAGGAAATTTTGTGAGATATGCGGGCTAAATGTCACATAAGCTTCGCTAGGATAGAGCTTGTCGGTGGGCCCTGTCAGCGGCACAACTTGTACACGGTTTAGAAAAAATGGTTTGCCGCATCGTTGCTGACGATCACGGCGGGATGCTGTTTCCGTATCTCTCCGCCGACCGAAGGATCAAAATTAATCCACCAGACTTCAGATCTCTTCATCGCTCACATCCTTGCACATTGATTCAGCCCAATCAAGCGCATCGGATTCCCGAACACGGTCCGCCGACATGGCGCGGTACGTGCCGTAAAGTGCAGGCGGTTGTTCGCTATGCAATTTTACCAAC
>CAZIXB010000085.1:0-7091 GCA_964543205.1 uncultured Victivallales bacterium | reverse complement strand
TGCTGAAATACAAAGGCGAAGCCATGGAACTCAAAGCCAGGGAATCTACCAGGTAATCGCGCTGACGCCTGGCTCATTCTTCCTGATTTTCCGTCTCTGCAAGAACAGTCATTGTTTTGTCAAGGGCGCTGTCAAACTCGCCGGGCATACACATGAAGAAATGGCATGTTTTGCCAGTCAGCTTACACACATCTTCCCGCAGCAGTGACGAATACGGGTTCATAATCGCCACCATCGGATGGTCACCAACGAAACCAAAAATTAAAGCTCCGCGTCTAAGCATGAAATCCATCGACAGCAGCAGACCAGCTTCGTCCGGCATATCAAAACTCGACAACGAAACAATTGGCGTGTTGGTATCCTGCGATGCTTTTACAATAATTTTTTCAAGATTCTTAAAGTTGCGATGTTCAAGCACATGCAACACAGAAACTGTCGATATGGCATCACCTGCTGACATCTCGGTAAGATCCTGAACAACGCTGGAGTATTCCTCCTGGGTCAGCTCATTGGCTTCCAGGAGGTTCCAAACAAACGAAAGCTCCTCGGCCATATTAAAGTTGTAGCTTACTTTATCTGCTCCGGCAGAAGTGACAGGTTGCTGTTGAGGCAATGATCCGCCCTCTTCTGCCCCCTCCCCGGTCAGTTCCTTGATCCTCTTGACAAGAGACGCAACCTCGGGCCTGTCTAAATGCTCCTGCAACACACCCAGAAGCTCTGCTGCGGATTCAACTTCCTGCTCTGCAATAAGGGCTTCACCCAGCCGCAGCAGGTACTCAAGGCTCTTCTCTTTTTCACCAAGGCGTTCGTAAGCGTGATAAAGCGCTTCCAGTGAACCGCGATCATTCGGCATCGCTTCAAGAATCTGCTCGAATGCAGATATAGCTGCCCTTATGTCTTCTTGTTCGCCGCCTTGTTTCTTACCCTTTTTTTCGTCTGCCATGTTTACCCCATGCAAAAATATATCCCTGATTCAATCTCTTGAAAAGTACGCTCTAAGCTCTTGACAGTCAATAAAAATGCAGCAACAACAACTGTAGAGAATCGCCGCTGAGGTTCATGAATTCGCATTGCCAGAAATTTTTAATTATGTAATAATCAATCTATAACTCATGATATCAAAAAGACATGTCTGAGCATACCGAGGAAGACGAATGGCCAAAACAAGGGAACAACAACGGGGAACTATTTCAGATATTCTTCTCAAGAATAATGTTATCGACGCGGAAGCTATTGCCGATGCTGAAGAAAAGGCAAGAAACGAGAAGCTGCGGCTTGAAAAATATCTGATACAGAAGAATCTGATCAAGAGCGAGGATCTGGTTCTTGCTCTTTCAGAATATTTAAAGATGGCTCCGATAAGCCTCTCGAAGTTCACTCCGGACAAGAACCTGCTCGACCTTATACCAAAGGAAATAATGCAGAAAAGGGTTGTGCTTCCGGTGGCAAAAACCGCCAAACATCTGACTGTAGCCCTAGGCGATCCTTTTGATCTTATGGCTGTTGATGAAATCAGCACAATTACCGGCATGAGTGTATCCTCCCTTGTCGCCGCCGAAAACGAGATTACACAGAAACTCATCAGCGCATTTACTGAAGAAAGCGCCCAGGGGCTGGACATGGAAGACGTCATGAAGGATGACAGCGAAATTGAACTCCTTGAAGAGGAAGAGGACGAAGACAGCATAGATGCGATGCTTGAAAGCGCTGAAGGCGCGCCGGTGATCCGCATGGTCAATATGATCCTGGTCGAAGCTCTCAGGACAGACGCCAGCGATGTTCATATAGAGCCCGAAGAAAAGCGCGTACGCCTTCGGTACCGTATTGACGGACGGCTTGTTGAACGTCCCGGCCCCCCTAAAAGCATGCAGAATGCGGTTATCTCCAGGGTCAAGATCATGTCCGACCTTGATATTGCCGAACGGCGCATTCCACAAGATGGACGCACACACATAAAGGCTCTGGGCAAAGAGGTTGATCTACGTATCAGCCTGATGCCGACTGTACATGGCGAAAAGGTTGTTATCCGAACTCTTGACAAATCAAAACTGCTCGGCGGAGTCGACAATCTGGGTTTAGATGATATCTCATACCAGGCTTTCCGGCATGCACTCTCGCAACCTAACGGAATAGTGCTTGTCACAGGACCTACTGGCAGCGGGAAAACCATGACTCTGTATTCCTGTCTCCAGGATTTGAACCAACCCGACACCAATATCATAACGTGCGAAGACCCGGTCGAGTTTCAGATCCCCGGTCTCAACCAGGTCCAGATCAATCCTAATGTGGGACTTACCTTTGCCTCTGCACTCAGATCAATCCTTCGACAGGACCCTGACGACATACTTGTCGGAGAGCTTAGAGACAGAGAAACAGCCCACATAGCAATCGAAGCAGCTCTGACAGGGCACCTCGTACTCGCCACGCTGCACACCAACAACGCAGCCCAGGCCGTGACAAGACTTATTGATATGGGGATAGAGCCATTCATGCTGGGCGCCTGCCTTATCCTTACTCAGGCACAGAGACTTTTCAGGCGGCTGTGTCCGGCTTGTAAAAAACCGATGGAAATTGATGCTGAAGTGCTCAGAGTCAACGACATACCTCCCGATTTTTTTGAAGGAGCCACAATTTACGCCCCCAAAGGATGTCCCCGATGCAACAACAGAGGGTACAAGGGACGGGGTGCGGTAATGGAAGTTCTGAGCATAACGGAGAAAATCCGTCAGGCCATTCTTAGAGATGCAAATACCGACGAACTTGTCGCTCTTGGAAAAGAAAACGGGATGCTTACTCTGAAAGAGGCCGGCCTGCAACGTGTAAAGGAAGGCGTGGCTTCCCTCGAATCGGTCCTTGAAGTTACCGGCGGCTAAATTGTACTATAAGGGTAACTGAAGAGGACCATCACATGAGCCCAGTAGTACAGACAGGATCACGCTCAGCTTCTCCCGGAACCGGCCGGAAAAATGCTTCCGGACAAAAGGCAGCAGCAAGAGCGAAAAAAAACACCGCAACAAAGAAGACGAGAAAACGCACACCCGGAGCGAAAAAAATCGTTGCGGAACTTCTTCCCGGTTTTTCACGCCAGCTTTCCGCAATGTTGACTGCAGGCATGCCCATCGTGGCTTCTCTGGAAGCGCTGCACGATCAGACTGATAATCCCAATTTCAAGCATGTAATAGAAAACATTAAAAAAGATATAGAAAACGGTTCTGCCTTTTCCGAAGCCCTCCGGAAATATCCGTCCATCTTTGACGATTTGTACGCAAACATGGTCCGTGGAGGCGAATCAGGGGGCCAGTTGGCCGAAACAATCGGGCGTCTGGCAGGATTTCTTGAAGCCAGTGCAAAACTGAAGCGAAAAGTCAAATCAGCCATGATGTACCCGGTGATTGTCCTGTGCATCGCAATAGCCATTTCTATCGGCCTGATAATATTTGTGGTTCCTGTATTTGGCGAAATGTTTGAAGACTTTGACGCTGCGCTCCCAGGTCCCACACAAGCGTTGCTGGACGTAAGCGCATTCCTCCAGAGTAAGGGCCTTTTTGTTTTCGGGGGAATCGCAATACTGGTTGTCGCATTCAAAAAATGGAAACAGACAGAAAGTGGCGCTTACAAGTTTGATCAATTTACACTTAAAGTTCCGGTCTTCGGGGAACTGAACAGAAAGGTCGCATCCGCCAGATTTGCCCGAACCTTTGGACAACTTATACGCAGCGGCGTGCCCATATTAAACGCTCTTCAAATTGTCTCCGGGGCCACAGGCAATAAGGTGGCCGGGCGGGTTATAATTCACGCAAGAGACAGCGTCGAAAAAGGCGAACCCTTATCCTCTGCATTGATAAAGCAAACAGTATTCCCCATCATGCTCGTCCGAATGATGCAGGCAGGCGAGAAAACAGGAAAAATTGACGATATGATGGATAATATCGCCGATTTTTACGACGATGAAGTCGATGCCATGCTCTCAGGCCTCACATCGCTCCTGGAGCCTCTGCTGATGATATTTCTCGGTGTCATAATCGGCGGCATCGTGTTATGTATGTTCCTGCCCATCTTCAAGATGGGGGAAGTCGTCAGCGGCGGCTGATTTCAGGTTTTGCTAAACCTAAAAACTGAGAATTCCTCTTTACTAATACGTACTATTGCTTCTATACTGCCCGCCGAACTCAGTAAACAGACAAACGGAAACAGCTTTTAATGGCAAAACTTCTTCTAGTTGATGATGAACCCAGTATATTGAGCGTTCTGACAACACTTCTGAAAGCAGAAGGATACGAAGTAACCAGCGCACTCGGCGGCGTAAAGGCCAAGGAACTGCTTCAAGCCGAAGACTTTGACCTGATGCTCTCGGACATAAGAATGAGCCCGATAAACGGTATGGAACTGTTAAAGCTGGCGCATCAGGAAAAACCGGCGATGGGTGTGATAATGCTTACCGCCTACGGCTCTGTAGAAACAGCCATAGAAGCTTTAAAGCTTGGCGCTTTTGACTATGTCACCAAGCCATTTAAAGTCGACGAACTTCTTATTACTGTGCAGCGCGCCCTAGATTACCAGAGAGCCTTGACAGAGAATGAAGATCTCAGGGCCCAACTAGACACAAAATATCACCTTGAGAATATAATTGCCGAAAGCGCTTCAATGAAAAACGTCTGTGAGATGGTCAGACGAGTAGCCCCCACCGACACTACTGTGCTTATATATGGGGAAAGCGGCACAGGCAAAGAACTGGTAGCAAAGGCAATCCACTCCAACAGCCACAGAAAAAACAATAACTTCCTTGCCGTAAACTGCGCCGCCCTTCCTGAACCGTTGCTGGAATCCGAAATGTTCGGACATGCAAAAGGCGCTTTCACTGGGGCCACTTCAGAGAAAAAAGGGCTTTTCGAAACAGCCGAAGGCGGAACTATCTTTCTGGATGAAATTGGCGCAATGCCACTAAGCATACAAGGAAAACTGCTGCGCGTATTGCAGGAAAGGGAAATCCGGCGGGTCGGCAGCAATCAGAATATAGCCATTAACGTTCGGGTTCTGGCTGCCACAAATAGACCCCTTGAGACACTTATGCAGGAAGGTTCCTTCCGCCAGGATCTGTATTACCGGATCAGTGTTATTCCCATCGAAATAAAACCTCTGCGTGAACGTACAGAAGATATAATGCCCCTCGCCTATCACGTTCTCAAAAGCGAAACCCGGGAAGATCAGCCGTCGCCGCTTATAACAAGCGAAACCGCGGCAGTCCTGGAATCATACCAGTGGCCCGGCAACGTCCGGGAACTGGAAAATGCAATGAAGCACGCCCTTACGTTCAGCGAAGAAAATAAGATAAAAAAAGAGGTTCTGCCCCCCAAGATTGCCGCTACACCAATAACCGCGCAGACCACGCAGGGCCCCTCCAAACTTGAGGCAACACGCGCTAAATCCCTTAGAGCTTTCCTCAGATCTAAAGAAAAAGAATACCTTGCCCAGGTTCTTGAACACACAAAAGGCGACAAAGAACAGGCAGCCAAAGCTCTCAATATAAGCCTTGCGACACTATACCGGAAACTCCCCGACGCAGACACAACCTGATTGCCATATGCTTTAATATATAAAACAAGGCCGTTTCACAGGCAAAACCCAGCATTCTCCATGATCTCGCATCGCGAAAGGGGCAGATATGTGGCCCCAAGCATATTTTCGCACGTTTGCATATATGTGAAATGAAAAACTTAAAGTTTTTTCGGATACTTACATATTTCAGTCACTAGACCTGTAATCATTGCCTGTTCAGCCTCTACCTGCAGAATTTAAAACATCTAACTTCAAAAAACTCATTTCTCAATATTGCTAACACTTTTTCGCAGCTTTGCCTCTATGCGAGTCTAGAAGCCTTTGCCAGATGCCAATTTTTTAAAGATGGCCCTATATTATTGCTCAATCACATCATCCAGGCTTTTTTTAAAAGCAAACACAAGCTTGGCACGGAGTTTGCTCTACATATATGGCGGTCGACATATGTACGTGTCGCTGGGTAAGTTCGCAACCCATAAATCCTGAAAGGAGGAATGCGATGAAGAAGAAACAAGGTTTTACACTGGTAGAGATTATGATCGTGGTGGCGATCATCGGTCTGCTGGCAGCTATCGCGATACCTTCATTTGTGAAGGCTCGTAATACATCACGGCAGAACGCATGTATCAATAACCTCAGACAGATCGACGGTTCAAAAGAGCAGTTGGCGCTGGAACAGAATCTGACACAGGGCGAAACTCCTAATACTGGAGATGTCAACGAATACATCAAGGGTGGAGATACACCGGATTGCCCGTCAGGCGGAGAGTATGGGTACAACGCGATCGGAGAAAATCCTACATGTAACATAGATGATCCGACAGTGCACCAGCTTCCGACAGGAAACTAAACTCAATTCTACGAGTTTATGATCAGAGAAAAGGAGCGGTTCTAGATAGAACGCTCCTTTTTCTTTTTCCGGTTATCTGTCAAAAAACCAGACTTCTCTTGTAAGGCGCCGTTCATATTCTTCGGGATCCAGACCCCTCCGCCTCATCAGGCGCCTATATGCGTCAAGAACTTCCCGTTTATAGGGGAAAAGCCTTAGCGCCTTGATGTACTGATCTGCCGCCATGTCCAATTTGCCCTCCCGTTCGTAATATACACCCAGGTTAGCCAAAGCCAGGACCCTGTTATGCCGCTTGGAATTGCTGGGTATGGGGGCAAATTTTGTTTCCGGCGAGTATCGCTGTGTAACAGATTCAACATCTGAAGTGCAGTCCAGCACAAATCTCAAATGCCGGAGCGCTTCGGTTTCTCTTCCGGATTTAAACAGGATTGAGGCAAGAGTATTCCTGGCACGAAGATTCTCCGGGCTAGTTTGAATCACCCGGCTCCACATGACTTGTTCAGAATAATACGCCTTGTTCCGCTGATGCGTACGGAAGCCCAAGACGGCCACCAGCAAAACAGCGCCAGCAACTATAAAGGCCCGGCCGCGGGCAGAACCCTTATGCACAGTCAGTCGGTACACTATGCAGGAAACCATCACAACTACACCCGCAAGCGGCAGATACATCCTGTGCTCTGCGGCT
>CAZIXB010000084.1:0-7123 GCA_964543205.1 uncultured Victivallales bacterium | reverse complement strand
CAGATGTACAAAGATCAGGCCGGCGGCAAAACAGATCAATAGATATTCGCGAAATTATGTTTTAACCCGCATATCTCACGGAATTTCATAGCGAGAGCGTGGAGAGCGCTGCTGCGGGGGCGCAAATTGATAAGACACCGGAGCAGCCGTATAGACATACTGCAATCTGGCGTTTTGCCAATTTGTGTCGTCGCAGTGGCGCTATTCGCGTTCGCAGCAGGAATTCTGTGAGATATGCGGGTTAACCCGCATATCTCAAGACAACATGCTGTTAATTTGCGGTATTTGCCACTTGAATTCGCCGGTCCGGAAGAAATGCCTTAGCTGTTCAATGCTCTGCTTCGCCTTCCTGTTCACAGCCTCACGGGTGTTAAAAGCGTTATGCGGAGTCATGATAACATCGGGCCTGTCACGAAGTGAGGCAAGAGTCTCAACGGTCTTTAAATTATGCTGCCGGCCGGTTCTGAAGGCCTGAGCAACTGTTTTTTCATCCTCGAAAACATCCATCCCGACACCCGAAAGCCGACCTTCATCCAGCAACCGGGCCATATCTTCCGCTGGCGAGAATTCTCCTCGAGCCACGTTTATGAACAACGGCTGTTTCTCCGCCTTACGCAGAACATCATACCGGAAATAACGACTATTTTCCTCCGTTAGGTTCATGGAACAGACAATAACATCAGCGCGCGCAAGGCCTTCATCCAGCGAAACGTATTCAACGTCTTCATGCTTTTGAACTATATCAACGCCAAGAACATTCATATCCAGTCCCCTGCCAATACTCGCAACCTCATGGCCGATTTTGCCTACACCGGCAACAAGAAGGCATTGCTTTGAACACTCCCGGCCTGTCAGCCCGTCTCGATCAAATTGCACAAACTGTTTCTGCTGCAGTTTCAGTTTGCGCATAAGAGACATCCACATAAGCAACGCCTGCTCTGCGACCGAGCGCGAACAGTAAAACGGAAGATATCCATATTGTTTTCCAGGAGCAACACGGGCAAGATTTGCAAGATGATCATAGCCCGTAGCCCTGGCAAGGATCCCCTCAATTTCCTCCAGCCAGTGCAATGGGATCCCAGACTGGGTCCTGATACTTATAACCCTTGCCGGAACTTCAGTGATACCGCTTTCCTGAACTGTTGAACCGGTATAACCGCAATCAATGCCTTCAGCGGCAGATTCCTCCAGCAATCGCCTTTCTTCCTCAAAAGCCTCAAAAAAGAAAACATCTCTCATGGCATAAAACTCAACCAAGGCCTACCCACACGTCCACATCACTCTCTCCGCAGACGGGAATAAGATTTCCATCTACCCGGACGTCATTAATCCGAATCCCGGAAACCTTGCCCCTGGGCCGGGCCTGCTCAAACCTGATAGCATAATTTGTCCCTCTGAATCTTCTATGAAAAACACAGATCTTCCAGTCAGGCGGAAGGCATGGATCAATGCGAAGACCATTCCATTCAGGACGCACTCCCAAAACGTAATGTGTAAACGCATAGTAAAACCATCCGGCAGCTCCGGTTCCCCAGCTTTGTCCGCAGGTTCCGTATCGATAAGAGCCTGGAATGGCAAAATAACTGTTGCAGAAAACATAAGGTTCACATGCTTTCCTGGGCGGATGGTCGGTAAAGGGCAGCATTGTTTGCAAGGTAAAGGCAACATTGTCATGTCTCTTCAGCATGCCGTCAGCAGCCAGTTTAAAGGCGCATGCATGGAGGTACACGCCGCCATTTTCATGTGTGCCCGGGCGCTTTGTGCTGGACATTCCAATGCGCGGGTCCCAAGAGTCGGAAGGATCGAGCACGGTCACTGTCCCAAGCTCTGTCTTGAGATGTCTATCCACTGAATCCATGGCAATCCGGCCGCGGTCCTCTTTGGCCACACCGGTAAACACCGACCAGGCCTGCGGCAGAAGAAACAGTCGATTGCGCGCGGCAGAGGCTGAGCCAATACTGCCGCCATCGTCATGGTACGCGCGCAGATACCATTTGCCATCCCACCCATGAGCATCTATCCGGTCGCGCATCTCATCTGCCCATTCCTCCGCCTGGACGGCATCGCCACCTCTGCCAGTCAAACGGGCAATCGCGGCCAACCTCCTGCAAGCCCCATACCATGCCATGCTCAACCATACGCTTTCTCCGCTTCCTTCAGGACCCACCCGGTCCAGGCAGTCGTTCCAGTCGCCGCTGTGTATCTTCAGAAGCCCGTGCGGGCCCTTTTCAGCATTGTAAAACGCAACCGAACGTTTGACATGCTCGTAAAGCTCCGCTGAACTTCCGTCATTAAAGGGCACGGCAATATTCAACTGCTCATCACTCCCCTGCTCCATGAAAAACTGATGAACCGCGTAGGCAATCCAAACGTTATTATCCGAGAAATCCTTATCAAGGATAGCGCCGTCAAGCCATGTGCGCGGAGCGTAACCGGAGGGATACTGAAAAGCCAGCACACGCTTAAGTTCCCGAAGCGCTGACTCCCTATCAAACAAAGCAAGCGCCCCGATATCCTGAACCTGATCGCGAAACCCGTTGTGCCGCACGCGCGCCCAGTGAGCGCCCAATGATAACTGGCGTTTGAGCCACGGATGAAAAAAAGCGTCAAACCTGCTATCCGGTGTCTGAATACAATCGCCGCCAATCGCATCTTCGATGGATTTAACAGTCTCGTTATAGGCGTCGTCCACGCCTTGGCCTGCAAAAAACCGCTCGCGTAACGGCGCAATTTCTTCCCGGGAACGCACACCGCCGGCAAGCACAATTATTCGTTCCGTATCTCCCGGGGCAAGAGTAAAACCGGTCTGAAGGGCACAACAGCCTTTTTCCATCTCAGCTCCGCTTCCCGAACACGAACCTCGAAGCAAAGCATCCGGACGATGTTCAGAGCCATGGCCGATAAAAGCATTCTCCGCCGCATCAAATCCTTCAACGCGTCGGTTAACAGCCATGAACACACAGGCCGAATCGCCTCCCTTGTAAACATGGCGCTTAGACAAATGCACCGTCTGTAGTTTTTCATCAAAAAAACCATTCGCGTTGTAATAGATCTGCGGTTTGTAAACGCCGTCAAACATGGTCGACATAAACGTAAAAAGATCCAGTTCCTGCTCTTTTTCTGATCTATTGGATAAGCGAATATCCCAGATTTCGCAGGGAGCATTTCCGGGAACAAACCAGCAGAAGCTTGATTCCACGCCGTTGACATCCTGTTCAATGACTGAATAGCCAAGACCATGCCTGCATCGGGCGCCCGGGATGAGGTCGGCTGGAAGACCGTTCAAGGTCCAGAATATGCCGGTTGCGCGGTCGCGCAGATAGGCAAGCCGGTTCCCCGATGTGCGGAACCTGTTACCAGCGCCATCCTGCACAAGCGCTTCGCCCCGCCCGCATTGAGAAAAGAGAGCTACAATTTCTTCATTCCAGGCATAGTTGTACCAGTCCCGGGGAGTGTTCATGTCGGTAATAACATATTCAGAAGAAACACGGTCAAAGAATCCGAAATGAGATGCCTTTGCGCACATGCCTTTATTAGAAGGCTTTATGTCGCTTTTTTTCATAAAATCACACAATTTATTCTTGGCCGGAAGATGTCAATGCCGGCTTCCGGCAGCAGATATCATACAAACAGCTCATGCCGCGGCAATCATTGGATCAGGCTCCAAAATTGACAAACTGCGACTGGACTTTCCCGCTCTTTTGATCTAGAATTACAAATGTTACTGAATAATAAAAGTAATTTCAGGAATCAACATTCCAATGGCAACAGAAGCACAGAATATGGAACAACATCCTGCCTTCAAAGCTGCTCTAGAAGCTGCTGAAAAAGGTGAGCACAAAACTATGCTTGAATACGCCGTGACATTGCTCAACGCGTATCCGGACAATGCAACTTCATATCTTTTGTTAGGCGATGCTTACCGCTTGCTTGACCATCTTGAACTTGCTGTGGAATGCTATCGGGAGGCAGTGGAATCAAGCGAAGATTCAATCTTAAAAAAACATAAACTGCCCGACAAAGACCATTCAGAAACACAGATAACTCTAAAGCAGGAATCAGACCTGATAATGCGGCTGCTTGAAATGCTCAGTTTTATAGGGATATCCACCAGGGCGCTTTGCAACATAGGCGCAATACATAAAGAACAGGGCAATACCGAAAAAGCTATAGCCGCCTATGAACAGGCTTCCATAATATTGTCAAGCTGCGTTCAAGCCCTCTACAACACCGCGCTTGCTTACGCAGAAGACGAACAATTCCAAGAAGCGGCAACGATACTGGAAAAATGCGTTCACCTTGACGCGGACTTTGCCGAAGCCTGGGGTTTGCTTGGAATATCCTATTTTGAACTCGACCGGCCTGCGGATGCGGTCGCCGCTTGCAAGAGGGCAAAGACTCTGCGTCCGGACCTGATAGATATGCAGATCTTTCTCGGTCTCTCATACCAGAAGCTCGAGCTTTATCAACAAGCAATTGAAGCTTTCAAAAATCTCATAACAGACGACCCTGATTATGCGGAAGCGTACGCCAGTCTCGGAACAATTTTTCTGGCCCTTGGAGAATCAGAGAAGGCCATAGACGCGCTCAGTGAGGCCGTGGAAATCAGCCCGGCTTACTCCGAGGCTTATTTCAGCCTGGGACTGGCTTATTTCATGGAAGGCGATTACGAAAAAGGCAATCGGATAATGCAGTTTCTCCGCTTTTCTGCGCCGGATGAATATGAACGTTTTCTTCTCAATGAGGATGAGAATTGGTCTTGAACTCGACCGGTCTGAGGATGAGGCCGCCTGAAATAAAATGAACGATCGAATCAACAGAATCAAGGCTGCAAAACGCGAAACTCCTGACCACATACCCATGGCTTTCAACGTATCTGCCGGTTGCTGGAACTATTACCCCCAGGACAAACTCCAGGATCTGATGGCGGCGCACCCGAAACTCTTTCCCGGTTTCACAAAGAAGACCGGAAACATCACACCATCTTTCGCTCCCTGGCGCCGCGCAGGCAAACCCTATGCGGATTCATGGGGATGCGTATGGGAGACAGCGCAGGACGGTATAACCGGCGCGGTAGTCAGCCATGCCCTGGCCGATTGGTCCATGCTTCCCTCTTACAATCCCCCTTCGCCGGAACACCACGATGGATGGAGACCGATCGACTGGAACAGAAAAAGAAATCAGATCCAAAGCGCCAGAAAAGAAGGCAGACTTGCCATAGGACGCCTCAGGCACGGACATACTTTCCTGACCCTTACCTATCTTCGAGGATACGAAAACCTTGTTTTCGACATGTTCGACGAAAATCCGCAGCTTGATGAAGTAGTGGATATGGTAAAGGAATTCAACCTGGGACTGGTAAACCGATATGTGGCTGCCGGAGCTGAATGGATCAATTACCCGGAAGATCTCGGCATGCAACAGGGTCCCATGCTCAGCCCGGAGCTTTTCAGAAAGTATATCCGTCCGGCCTACGAAGCAATCATGGAGCCCGCCCGCAAAGCGGGATGTATTATCCATATGCACTCCGATGGCGATATCCGCGAACTTGCCGGGGATCTGATAGAAATCGGCGTAGATGTTCTGAATATCCAGGATCTTGTGAATGGAATCGACTGGATAGCGGAAAACCTCAAAGGACGCGTCGCCATAGACCTTGATATTGACCGCCAATCCATAACCCGCTTTGGAACCCCGGAAGAAATCCGGCGGCATATCGCAACCGCAGTTGAAAAGCTCGCAGAACCTGAAGGCGGACTGATGCTTAAATACGATCTTAATCCCGGTGTGCCTCTTGAAAATGCGGAAGCTGTCATGAATGCCATGGAAGCATGCAGCGCCGCCCCTGATACTTCGTCATGATAACCAATACTTTCTGCCACATACCCGGCATAGGAGAAAAAACCGAACGCGCTCTCTGGAACAGAGGATTGCTGTCCTGGGACGCCCTCGCCGCGGAAAGCTCTGACTGCATCCCGCCAGCAAAGCGCAGCCTGCTGAAACAATACTGCCGTGAATCAAGCGCCAACCTTGCAGCCGGGAACGCGGCATATTTCGACGAACTTCTTTCTCCGAAAGAAACCTGGCGGCTATATCCGGATTTTGAGAATTCGACTGCATACCTGGATATCGAAACCACCGGGCTGGGCGCCGATCTGGACTGCATAACAACCATCGCCCTGTACGACGGCAGCGAAATTTTCACATTCGTGCGCGGACACAACATGAACGAATTTGCCGATTGCATAAAACGTTACAAAGTTATCGTCACATTTAACGGCAGGACTTTCGATATCCCTTTCATACGCCGACATATGGGTATTCCCATGGATCATACCCAAATTGACCTTCGTTATGTGCTTTGCAGCCTGGGATTTAGAGGAGGACTGAAAAAATGCGAGAAACTGCTTGGCATAGACAGGAAAGAATTGACCGACGTTGATGGTTATTTTGCAGTGCTCCTGTGGCAGGAGTATCTTAAAACACAAAGCCAGAAGACATTGGAAACACTTCTGGCCTATAACGTTGCCGACGCAGTGAACCTGGCTGCAATATTGCCCATGGCTTACAATATGAAAATCAAGGGCACACCTTTTGAGAAAACCCACGCAAAACCGATTATTGATCTGCCGCCTATACCCTACAGGGCAGACCTGGAGACTATTAACCGCATCCGCCGCTCAATTATCTAACCCGCCTGCTGCCCTTTCGCGCCCTTTCGAGCCTTTCGTAGTTTACTTCTTTCTCTCCCCCTTTCATCATTGACCATTCAGCGCTTCCCCCAGCCACTGTCATATAACCATCTCCGCTACACGATCCGCAAAGTAGCGGCCGCGTTTACTCAACTTCCAGCGCATGCCACTGCGGCGCGCCAGACCTTCCGACGCAAGGATATCAAGCTGCCTGAACCATACATCCATCCTCGCTGCGGCGCCTTCTCCAACGCGATCTGCGAACTCTTGCGGATCTACTCCCTGACTCAGCCTCAGGGCAAACGCAAACCTCTCTCCTGCGTCAGTCCGGGGGCTCAGCGTCTCTTCTTCTGAGACAACGCTTTGACAGGAGGCGAGCCTGTGAATATATTCATCAACTTCAGCAATATTAGTCTGCCGCCTCAGGCCGA
>CAZIXB010000083.1:0-7176 GCA_964543205.1 uncultured Victivallales bacterium | reverse complement strand
CGCAGCAGCGCTTTGCACGCTCTCACTACGAAATCCTGTGAGATATGCGGGCTAAAGATATGCCGGGAAACTTGGATGGCGGTAGTCTGAATTTTCGAAGGCATCAGGTCGAGGGTTGTGGCGCCGGGAAAGATGTAATAAAATGCAAAATCATCTTGAAAGGGAAAGTAAATGAGCAGCTTAAAACTGGGGGTCAATATAGATCATGTTGCAACACTGAGGCAGGCGCGTGGCGCCTCCTATCCCGACGTGTTGGATGCCGCACGGTTGTGCGAGTCCACCGGGGTAGACGGAATAACGGTCCATTTGCGGGAAGACCGCAGGCATATTCAGGATGCTGATGTTGTGGAACTTCGAAGATCGGTGAGTGTGCTCCTGAATCTGGAGATGGCGTGCAATGATGAGATCGCCGCCATTGCCGCGCAAATCAGGCCTGACGAAGTGTGCCTGGTTCCCGAAAAACGCAGGGAATTGACTACAGAGGGGGGGTTGGATGTGGCAGGGCAGATTGGCAAAGTGGCTCGAACAGTGGAACTCATGAAGCAAGCCGGATCCGTAGCAAGTCTTTTTATCGATCCTGACAGCAAACAGCTGGATGCTGCGGCTGAAATTGGAGCCCCTTGCGTGGAACTTCACACGGGCAGTTTCTGCATTGCATTCGATTCAGGCCGCAAGAAAGAGGCAGAGGAAGAAATCGAGCGGCTCAAAAAAAGCGCGCAGTACGCCAATGCGCTTTCCATGCAGGTCAACGCAGGACACGGCATTAACATGGGCAATATACGGGAAATACTGCGAATACCATTTCTGGACACCCTTAATATCGGACACAGCATAATTTCAAGGGCTTTATTTGTTGGTTTGAGCGGAGCAATAGAGGAAATTCGCGCAGAAATGGACAGTTATACAGGCGGTGAGAACTAATGAGCGGAGGCATACTGGGCATAGGCGTTGACCTGGTTGAAAACCAGAGGATGAAAGAAGTTCTCGGAAAATGGGACGCGAAGTTTAAGAGCAAGGTATTCCGGCAGGGCGAACAGGAATATTGCGATTCTCAGGTGGCGCCCTTTCGCCATTATGCAGGCAGGTTTGCCGTAAAGGAAGCTGTGAGCAAGGCATTTGGCACCGGCGTTGGCCCCCAGTTAAGCTGGCTGGACATAGGGGTTGTGCGCGATGCCCTCAGTGGGGCCCCTTCTGTAGAGCTGTACGGATCGGGCAGGCAACTTGCAGAGGATAGAAAAGTTGGAAATATCCTGGTGAGTCTTGCGCATACACGCGATTATGCGGTGGCGCACACCGTGATTTTGGAGCAAATATGATAACAGTAACTGCTTCCCGGATGAGAGAGCTTGACAGGGTTGCCATTGAGGATGCCGGTATTCCAGCCGGGGATTTGATGGACAGGGCCGGCTATTCTGTGGCTCAAGCCGTCGCGGAAATTTGTGAGACAGCCCGTTTTGCTGTTTCCGGCGTTGAGCTTATTGCAGGCAAAGGGAACAATGGCGGCGACGCTTTTGCGGCGGCGGCTTACCTCATGAGGTTCGGGTATTCGCCTGTTGTTCGCATGACATGCAGGAGAGGAGACCTTAAAGGTGAATCGCTGAGTCATTTCAGGCAGATGATCAACGCTGGTGTTCCGGTTTTTGAATGGTTGCGCGCCTCGGACTGGGAGAAGGCGAAGAAGGGCAGCTTTAGCGAGTTTGCCGTGGTGGTTGATGGAATACTTGGAACCGGAATAACCGGCGCCGCGCGAGGCGTAGCTGGCGAGGCAATCAGATATGTGAATAGCCGCATCAGGAAATGCGCGGTAGTTGCAATTGATGTGCCCTCGGGGTTGAACGCGGACAGCGGGAATGCGGAAGGTCCAGCTGTGATGGCTGATGTGACAGTGACTATGGGGCTGCCAAAGAAAGGTCTTATTCAGCCATGCGCAGTCAATCACACGGGCAACCTCAAAGTTGCCGACATCGGGATACCCGTTGAAGCAGAAGAGTCTATTGTTTCTGATCAGACCCTGATAAGCGATCGTGACGTTTGCGGGATACTCGCCATGAGACAGAGAGACGCGCACAAGGGAGCTTTCGGACGCGCCTTGATGATAGGCGGCGCCAGAGGTTATACCGGCGCAATAGCAATGTCAGCAAAAGCTTTTGTCCGCTCGGGCGCTGGGCTGCTTTCTGTGGTTGTTCCAGAGAAGCTGGTTGCTGCAATTGCCGCACAGGTTCCAGAGGCAATGGTCTACGGTTCCGCCGAAAATGCTGACGGAGGATTAAGCGCCAGGGGCGCAGATGAATGGGTGGACAGGCTTGACGGGTTTGACGTCGTGCTTGCGGGATCTGGCATGACGCCTTCAACCGATACCCAGGAGTGGATCTGTGCAATCATGTCAAGGCGAAGGGGGCCGCTAGCGCTGGACGCCGACGGGATTAATGTTTGCGAGGGTAAGACCGGTCTTATTGCAGGGAGTGAAGCTGATGTTGTGATTACGCCTCATCCTGGCGAGCTGGCGCGCCTTCTGGGCTGCAGCGTTACCGATGTGCAAAACAACCGTTTCGGCTCAGCGGAAAGGGCGGCGCGCGAATTCGGGGCAACAGTGATACTAAAAGGCGCCGGAAGCATTGTGGCTTGTGACGGGAAGCCTCTGGCGGTCAACATGACCGGCAATCCCGGCATGGCAACAGGCGGCAGCGGCGATGTGCTTGCCGGAGTGCTGGGCGGGCTTCTTGCGCAGGGCATTAGAGCATATGATGCGTCCAGGTTGGCGGTTTACGTTCATGGCCGGGCCGGAGATCTGGCAGCCTGGGATCTTTCTCAGGTTGCTATGACGCCGGTTGATATGGTTGACAGGCTCCCGGAGGCGTTCAGGGAAGTTGCTCCGCGGTAAGCGCCGCAACAGGATTCTGCGTAATCAAGAGGAAATCCGGCTGGGCCGGCAGCGGTTCCTTTCAGAAGGCCGGCATGCTGTGGATTGTTAATATTGGAAGTATTGATTATCCCGGTTGAGGTTGCATTTCCCATTATGGTATAGATATAGTATTGGTTGTCTGATTAAAGAGGGAAAGGAAGGAGAACAGAATGAACGAGAGCGGGGCTGAACATCAGCGCAAGAAAAGAGCTGTTTTTTTTGAAATTGAGAATCTGGCTGTTAACGCGAGACAGATGATTTATGACGTTATAGTAAGCGTCCTGGGGGATAAGGGGGTAGAGCTTGACAGGATAACTTTTGCTCGACACTGTTCTGACGGCGATATTCCAGGTCTTGTTTCAAGGTTGCTTGAAAAACAGAAGAAGACACGTTTATCTGAAGATAAACTTCTTGAAGATATTGAACAGGGTATAAAGCTTTCCCTTGCTGATTCGGGCGTGAAGATGTCTAAAGGACTTTCGGAACTTATTGAGAAAGCGCAGGACAATGATATCGTGCTGGGTGGGGTTGCTGTGTATGGCCATGAAGTGGCAGCTAAGCTCGTGGAAAACCTGGGCTTGCAAGACATCGATCTGGCCATAGTTGAGCAGGGACCTGTATTGCGATCCGCGCCCATGACAGATTCCTGGGAAAAGCTTGCGGAAAAATGCGGCGTTGAACCACCTCTTTGTGTTGCGGTCACTACTGGAGTTAAAGGTCATCGCTCATCCCTGGCTGCCGGCATGAGAAGCGTCGTCGTATATGATGATTTTACCTCTTACCAGGATTTTAGCGGGGCCGATCTGGCAACCGATAAACTGGACGGAGAGGCTGTCGACAGTATTCTCGGCCTGTTGAAGCAAGTTCTATGACCACCCAGTTCGCAAAAGCTGAATCAGGCAACATTACCGTTGCGATGCGCGCTGCGGCGGATCGTGAATCCGCGAAAGAGGACGACGTTTGCGCAGAGATTGCCATGGGCAGGGCAGTGTTGCCTTTTAATCCAATCCATTCTCCCGGGCAGTGCACTGTTGTGGGACGGAAGTTTAGAACCAAGGTAAATGCAAATATAGGTTATTCTTCTCCCGGATGTCCGGTTGAAGAAGAACTTCGCAAGTTGAAGGTGGCATTGGATGCGGGAGCTGATTTTGTAATGGATCTGAGCGTTGGCAGCGGGCTTGCAGAGGTGCGCCGACGTATTCTTGAGGCATGTCCGGTTCCTTTGGGCACGGTTCCGATCTACGAGGCTATGAGCCTTGCAAACGGGCAGGTTAGAAAGCTTTCTCCGGGGTTGATGCTTGATGTCATCAGGCAGCAGGCAAAGGAAGGCGTGGATTTCATGACTATACACGCCGGATTACTGAAGAAACATGTTCCGCTGGCCTTGAAGCGCAAAATGGGTATTGTCAGCAGGGGCGGATCTATTCTTGCCGAATACATGACCGAGCATGACAGGGAGAATCCGTTTTATACTGCGTGGGATGAAATTCTTGATATCTGCAGAAACCACGACGTGACCATCTCTCTTGGCGACGGGTTGCGGCCCGGCTGCCTTGCCGATGCCAGTGATGCGGCCCAGTTTGCCGAGCTTGAAACCCTTGGCGAGCTGGTCGGAAGCTGTAGGCAGGCTGGCGTCCAGGTCATGGTCGAGGGTCCGGGACACGTCCCGTTCCATCAGATTGAAATGAATGTCCGTAAACAGCAGGAATTGTGCAGCGGAGCTCCCTTCTATGTGCTTGGTCCTGTTGTTACAGATGTTGCGCCTGGATATGACCATATAACTTCTTCTATAGGCGCGACTGCTGCCGCTTATTACGGCGCCTCGCTTTTGTGTTATGTTACGCCCGCCGAGCACCTTGGCCTCCCGACCGATGAAGATGTGAGGCAGGGGGTCATAGCTTATCGAATTGCGGCTCATTCGGCGGATGTGGCGAAGGGTCTGGCCGGCGCACGAGAATGGGATGACCGGATGGCTGAAGCGCGCAAGGAATTTGACTGGAACAGGCAGTTTGAACTTGCCATGGACGGGCAGTGTGCCAGGGAAAGACGCGGACCTGTGAGCGACTTAGATAATGAAGATACGCACTACTGTTCAATGTGCGGTCATGATTTCTGCGCTGTACGGATCAGCAGCAAACTCGCTGCCAGGGAAGAAAAAGGCGCCGCGCAATGAAAAATGACCGGCAAGACAGAAAAGAAACGCCCATGAATCGGGTTGTGTCCCTTGTTGATAGGCTCAGGGGTCCGGACGGATGCCCGTGGGACCGGGAACAGACCCTTGATTCGCTCCAGGAATGCCTTCTTGAAGAGGCTCACGAATTGTTGGACGCCATGACTGGAGATGAACCCGGCAAACATATGGAAGAGCTGGGCGATGTTTTGCTTCAAATAGTGATGCAGTCCCGGATACGGCGAGAGAAAAATGAATTCTCGTTCGATGACGTGGCTGACAATCTTGCCAGTAAACTTATCAGAAGACATCCGCACGTGTTTGGCGATCAAAGCTGTAAGGATTCGGCTGAGGTTCTTAGAAACTGGGAAAAAATTAAAGCAACCGAAAGCCCGGATGGAAAGCGAACGCTTTTTGAGGGGGTTCCCTCAACTCTGCCTGCGCTACAGAAAGCCCAGAGAGTTCAATCCAGAGCGGCAAGAGTCGGTTTTGACTGGCGCGAAGGCGGACCGGTATTGGACAAAGTTGAGGAAGAAATCGGAGAAGTGCGCGAAGCTGCGGACGACGGAAGACCCGAAATGCTGGAAGAAGAGACAGGTGATATGCTTTTCAGCATTGTCAATCTATGTCGTTTTTACGGCATTAACGCCGAAGCATGCCTCAATAGAACCACCAGGAAGTTTATACGCCGGTTCGGAGAGGTCGAAAAAAAGGCTGCCGCTACGGGAAGAAAACTCTCGGATTGCACCCTCGAAGAAATGGATGCGCTTTGGGAGGAAGTCAAGCGCTCAGAGTAAGCAGCGATCAATTGACCCGGTCTGCTCATGTTCATGCGATTCAGGCGCCTGTCCCGAAGGCTTCTTAGCCCGCATATCTCACAGAATTTCGTAGCGAGAGCGTGGAGAGTGCTGCTGCGGGGGTGCAAATTGGTAAAACTCCGGAGCAGCCGTATAGGCATACTGCAATCTGGCGTTTTGCCAATTCGTGCCTTCGCAGTGGCGCTATCCGCGCTTGCAGCAGGAATTTTGTGAGATATGCGGGTTAGCACACGTCTTTTATCTTTAAGAATGGCTGTCTGTGTTCGAAAAGCAATTGCCGGATTCCCGGTTTTTTGTCAAGGTTGAATTTGTATGCTCATGATACTGAAAAATGAGAGGCAGTGGAGGCAACAATGAACTTTGAAAACAGAAAGACCAGAGAAGTGTTTGGATCCGGTAGATGGTTCCCGGCGGATGGCCACCAGCTTAGATCTATGGTGAAGGGTTTTATTGATGACGTTGCCGCGCCTGAAACGGGCGGCAAAGTTATAGCCGGAATAGCTCCTCATGCCGGATACGTTTTTTCGGGCCCTGTTGCCGGGCACACGTTCCGCGCGTTCAGGGACAGCGCCGAGAAGTGGGGGGCGCCGGAGACGGTGGTGATCCTGGGCTTCTCTCACCGGGGCGGATTCAAAGGGACGGCTTTAATGGACGGAGACGCGATTCAGACGCCTGTGGGGAGGGTGGGACTGGATGTGAAAGCGGGAGAGTTGCTGCAGGATTCATATTCCTCGATTCGTTTTGATTATGCTCCGCACAGAGGCGAGCACTCCGCTGAGAACGAGATACCTTTTGCCCAGGTTGCGCTACCAGAGTCCAATCTGGTGGTAGGCCTTATCGGGGATCACGAGGAACAGACTGTGGATGAACTGGTTCAGGCATTAGAGCAGCTTTCCTTAAAAAAAGAAATTGCTGTTATTGCCAGCTCGGACATGTTGCATAGCCCTGATTATGAACTGGTGAGCAAAACCGACCGTAGAACACTGGACAAGATAGCGGCTATGAATGAAGCAGGTCTGCGCCGCGAATGGAGTTATTCCAACCAGATTTTATGCGGACTCTCGCCGGTTAGGGCGGCTATGAAATGGGCAGGGTTGCAAAATGTTTCGACCGGCAGAATACTGCAGTATCGCAACAGTGGAGACGATTATCCTGAAAGCCGCGGAAACTGGGTAGTGGGTTACGGGTCTGTGGTATTTGCGAGTTAAACCATCAGGCGAAGAAAAACCGGGGAACGGAATATGGCGGAGAAATTTCAAGGCGACAAGAAAGATGGTAAATCGCTC
>CAZIXB010000082.1:0-7212 GCA_964543205.1 uncultured Victivallales bacterium | reverse complement strand
TTTTTTTTGCATGCCCTGCCCGGAAAACGGGGGTAATTGTGGCTCATAATGATGTGTGAACTTTTTTTCGGGCCTTTTCCACTATTGTCAGGTTGCAAACCATGCGGTTTTCTGCTTTACTCAGTAGTTAATAGGGAGAAAGAGAAGTTATGCCTACGAATAAAGAAGGACCGAAATACGACGCAACCAGAATAACCGTGCTAGAGGGCATTGAAGCTGTGCGAATGCGCCCTGCCATGTACATCGGAGATACGGCTTCCAGAGGTCTGCATCACTGCGTTTATGAGGTAGTGGACAACAGTATAGATGAAGCCCTTGCGGGATATTGTTCCCGCATCAGCGTCAAACTTAATGCCGACGGTTCTGTGTCAATCTCGGACAACGGGCGAGGAATTCCTGTTGACGAACATGCCACTGAAAAAAAACCGGCAGTAGAGGTTGTGCTTACAACACTGCACGCCGGCGGTAAGTTTGACAACGAGAGCTACAAGGTGTCGGGGGGGCTTCACGGTGTCGGCGTTTCCTGCGTCAATGCGCTCAGCGAATGGCTCGAAGTGGAAATACGGCGCGATGGAAAGGTATACCACCAGCGTTTCGAGCAGGGACATGCGGCCTCAAAGCTGGTGACCCTGGGCAAGGCAAAGAGCACTGGAACAAAAATCACCTTTTTCCCCGATCCCGAAATTTTTTCTATCACTGAATTCGATTGGGAAACTCTGACCACCCGTCTTCGCGAACTTGCCTTTCTGAATAAAGGAGTGGAAATCAAATTCATTCGCGAAGATCCCCACCATGAAGAGTTGTTCCAGTATTCAGGAGGCATTGCGGAATTTGTCCGCCACATAAACCGCACAAAGAACGCGTTGCACCCCCAGGTGATATACTTCGAAAAGGAACGCGACGAAGTTGCTGTAGAAATTGCCATGCAGTATACCGACGCGTATTCTGACAATATAATGTGTTTTGCCAACAACATTAATACTATTGAAGGGGGAACCCACCTGAGCGGCTTCCGTTCTTCCCTTACGCGAACTATTAACGCCTATGCGCGGGCAAATAAATTGATAAAGGAAGACAAGGAATCCATGTCCGGCGAAGATATCAGGGAGGGACTGACCGCAATTGTCAGCGTTAAAGTTCCCAAGCCCCAGTTCGAGGGCCAGACAAAAACGAAACTCGGCAACAGCGAAGTCCAGGGCATAGTTGAATCCATAGTCAATGATGGACTCAGCACATATGTCGAGGAACACCCGTCTGTGGCAAAACGCGTAATAGACAAAGCCATGGTCGCCGCAAGAGCCAGAATGGCGGCAAGAAAGGCACGCGACCTGACCAGGCGAAAGGGCGCCCTCGACAGCGCCGCGCTACCCGGAAAACTTGCAGACTGTTCAGAACGCAGGCCGGAAAACTGCGAACTATACGTAGTGGAAGGTGACAGCGCTGGAGGTTCGGCAAAACAGGGCCGTAACCGCGAATTCCAGGCAATACTGCCCCTCAGAGGCAAAGTTCTTAACGTGGAAAAGGCCCGGCTGGATAAAATCTTGAGCAATAATGAGATCCGAACCCTTATAACCGCCATAGGCACAGGTATCGGAGACGAAGATTTTGATATCAGCAAGCTGCGTTACCACAAAATTATCATAATGACAGACGCGGATGTCGACGGCGCCCATATTAGAACGCTGCTGCTGACTTTCTTCTATCGGCAGATGCCCGAATTGATCAAACGCGGCAACGTTTACCTGGCACAACCGCCTCTCTACAAGGTGAGCAGGAGAAAACAGGAAGAATATATTGACACAGAAGAGCATCTCACCCAGCGTCTTCTTGAACTTGGAACAAGTAATATCTCTCTTGAGTACCAGAATGACAAAATCTTCAAGGGTAAGGAGCTGGTAAGCATACTGTCTGTGCTTACTAGAATGGAAAGCCTTACGAACCGCCTGGCCCGAAAAGGCATTAATCTGGATGAATATCTTTTAAAAAGAGATCCCGAAACAGGCCGGTTCCCGAAATACCGCGTCACGGTGGATGACGGCGAACAATCCAATGTTTACTACGTCTTGAACGACACGGAACTCAAGAAACTGGCGGAGGAACTGGAAAAACAGATAGGAAAGCAACTCGAGATTTTCAGCGACGAATCAGACGACCGAACAGAAGAAGACCCCGTAATCCGGTCGGAGGAAATCTATGCCGCGCCGTCTCTCTTTAAACACGTCACAACATTGGAGAAAAAGGGCTTCAGTCTTGACCAGCTCGAGCCGTCCGCCGAGCCAATTTGCTCTATCAAAAACGGGAAGGAAAGTGTGCCCGTCTATTCACTGCCGGAAATGCTTGCAACAGTTACAGAAATGGGCAGAAAAGGGCTCAGCATCCAGAGATACAAAGGTCTTGGCGAAATGAACCCCGACCAGCTATACGAGACAACAATGGATCCTTCCAGAAGAAAACTGCTTCAGATTGTCCTTGAAGACGCCGTCAGGGCGGACGAGATCTTTACAACCCTGATGGGCGCCGAGGTGGCGCCCAGAAGACAATTTATCGAGGAAAATGCTTTAAACGTTAGAACTCTGGATATCTAACGCAAGCCAACCAGCCTCCAGATACTGACATATAGAAAGGTTAACTGCATTTATGAACGGCGAAGAACCTCTTGAAAGAATTGATAAAACCGGGATAGACGAGGAAATGCGCTCCTCTTATATCGATTACTCTATGAGTGTAATCGTGGGCAGGGCCCTGCCGGATGTGCGCGACGGATTGAAACCAGTCCATCGCAGAGTGCTTTTTGCCATGCGGGAGCAGGGCAACATGCATAATCGGCCCTACAGAAAGTCAGCCAGGATAGTGGGAGATGTAATAGGTAAGTACCACCCTCACGGGGACGTTGCTGTCTATGACACCATGGTGAGAATGGCTCAGCCGTTCTCAATGCGGTATCCCCTGGTCGATGGACAGGGCAATTTCGGCTCTATCGACGGAGATCCCCCTGCGGCAATGAGATATACCGAGGTTAGAATGGACCGGCTGGCCGAAGAACTGCTGGCCGACATCGACAAGGAAACCGTCGAATTCGGGCCGAATTATGACGAATCCCTTGAACAGCCGCTGGTTCTTCCAGCGCGCTTCCCTAACCTGTTGATCAACGGATCTACTGGAATAGCTGTAGGTATGGCCACCAATATTCCGCCGCATAATATGACCGAGGTTATCGATGCGCTAATCCACCTCATTGAAAATCCGCGGGCAACCGCAAAGGATTTGATGCAGTTTGTCAAGGGACCAGATTTCCCTACCGGCGGAATAATATGCGGCATTAAGCCGATCGAAGAAATGTACACCACCGGAAGAGGACAGATGAAAGTCCGGGGGCGAGCCTTTATTGAAGAGACCAAGGGCGGCAAGGAAATCATAATAATTTCCGAACTTCCTTACGCGGTAAACAAAGCAAAGCTTATCGAAAATATTGCCAGGCTGGTACATGATAAAACCATAGAGGGCATCTCCGATATCCGCGACGAATCAAACAAGGAAGGTATCCGGGTTAGAATAGAGTTGAAAAAGGCCGTGGTCGCCAAAGTGATCCTGAACAAGATCTACAAACTGACACAACTTGAGACCACTTTTGGAGCCATCCTGCTTGCGCTGGACGACGGACGTCCGCGCACAATGAACCTCAAGGAAATACTGCATAGTTATCTCGCGCACCGGCTGGAAGTTATCCGGAAACGTTCTGAATACGAACTGCGAAAAGCGGAAGCAAGAGCCCATGTCCTGGAAGGGCTGAAAATTGCCCTGGATAATCTTGATGAAGTTGTAAAGACCATCAAGGCCGCCAGATCCAGGGATGAAGCCCGGTTGAACCTCATGAAAAGGTTTAACCTCTCCGAAATCCAGGCTAAAGCAATTCTTGATATGCGTCTTTATCAGCTCACAGGTCTTGAACGCGAAAAACTGGAAGAAGAATATCTTGAACTTATCAAATACATTACATACCTCAAAGATCTACTGTCCAGCGAGGCAAAACTCTTTGAAGTTGTAAAAAATGAACTCACCGAGATAAAAAGCGCCTACGGCGACGCGCGACGCACAGACATAGCGCCCGATGAAGGCGAAATCAACATGGAAGACCTCATCGCAAACCGCGGTTGCATTATAACTGTAAGCCACTCCGGCTATATCAAACGCGTCCCGACCGAAACATATAAGTCGCAAAAACGCGGAGGCAGAGGAGTTGCCGGAATGACAATGCGGGAAGAAGACTTCGTTCAACACGTCTTTTCCGCCAACACGCACGATTACATCCTGTTTTTCACAGCCAAAGGCAAGGTGTACTGGGAAAAAGTCTACGAAGTCCCCGAAGCAAGCCGTGTCGCAAGGGGCAAAGCCATTGTGAATCTGCTCAATGTCAAGGGTGATGATTCTATCGCATCTCTCATAAGGGTGAAGGATTTTTCCGACCAGAAACACCTTGTAATGGCAACAAGAAACGGCATTGTTAAAAAGACCAACCTTTCGGCCTTCAAGCATCCGCGCAAAGACGGGGTCATCGGCATACGCATAGATGACAATGACGAACTTATAGGCGTTAAGCTGACCGGAGGAAGCGATGAAATAATGCTCGCCACAGTGCGGGGCATGAGCGTCCGGTTCCGGGAATCGGAATTGCGCGACATGGGCAGGCCCACCAGGGGAGTAAAAGGAATTGCCTTGAGCCAGACAGACATGGTCAAAACTATCGAAATAGTGAATCAGAAAGCCGCCTTTCTGGTTTGCACCGAAAAGGGTTATGGCAAGCGCACCAATTTTGATCAATACCGGCTGCAGAAAAGAGGCGGCAAAGGCATCATATCAGTCAAACTCTCCGAAAAGAACGGACCGGTTGTAGGCGCCCACACAGTATTGGAATCTGACGCGCTCATGCTTATCACCGCACAGGGTAAAATGATCCGAATAGAGGCAAGCGACGTAAGCATGATAGGACGAGCCACCCAGGGGGTCCGGCTGATCAACCTTAAAGAAGGAGACAAGTTGGTCTCTGCGGCAACATTCGAACCTGATCCGGACGAAGATTCATTGACACACCAGGCAGATTAGCCTGGAGTATTCGCGCAAAGCGCGAATACTTCACTTTCGCCACACCGGCTCGAAAGCCATGATGTTCGAGGCGTTGCCGCGTTGCAAGCATTTCTCACAGAATTTCGGGTTAAAATACGGAATACCCGGCCGGGCTACTCGTAATCATCAACAATTTCTTTCATGATCGTCCTGTAGCCCTTGCCTTCACGCATTTCCTCTTCAATGCTCCGGATAATAGTGTCTGGCGCACGCGGACCGCTTTCCACAAAATCAATGCTTCGCGGTCCCACTTTTATAGAGTCTCCCGGCTTCAAGACGGCAACATCTATCATGTTTCCGTTTATCAGCGTGCCGTTGCGCGAACCAAGGTCTTTTATAACATAATCACCGGCCCAGAGAATTACCGACGCATGGATCCTCGAAACTTTTTCGTCGCGTATAACGATATCTGCTTCCGGAGACCGTCCGATTGTCAATTCGGTTCCTGAAAGCTGTATGATCTCGTTCGAACCCTCAGAATTTCTATATCTTAATTCCATTTTAATTCCTCCGCCAATCCCTCTGCCTTCAAGATGCCTCTTGCCCAACAACAGACTTAAAATACTCCATGGTACGCCGCAAGCCGTCTTCGGGCATTATGGAAGGTTCCCAGCCCAGTTCTTTCCTTGCCATGGTAATGTCCGGACGCCTGACCTTCGGGTCATCAACGGGCAATTCCTTGAACACAGTCTCAGATTCGCTACCGGTCAGCCTGGTAACAAGAGCAGCAAGATCAAGCATGCTCATCTCTCTTGGATTGCCAATATTGACCGGCCCTGATATGCCGCTCAAGGCAAGCTTGTAAATGCCGTCTATCAGATCAGACACATAACAGAAGCTTCTTGTCTGGCTGCCGTCGCCAAATACAGTCAACGGCTTCCCGTTCAAGGCCTGACTCATAAACGCGGGCACAACCCTTCCGTCTTTGACTCTCATCCGGGGACCGTATGTGTTGAATATCCTGACAATTTTCGTATCCACGCCATGTACCATGCGATACGCAACCGTCATTGCTTCGGCGAAGCGTTTGGCTTCATCATAGACCCCTCTTGGTCCCACCGGGTTGACATTGCCCCAATAGCTCTCCTTCTGGGGATGTTCTTCCGGGTCGCCGTAAACTTCGGACGTAGACGCAAGAATGAACCTGGCCTTTTTGGCGCGGGCAAGGCCAAGGGCCTTGTGCGTTCCAAGGGCTCCCACTTTAAGGGTCTGGATGGGCAGATCCAGGTAATCTACAGGACTTGCCGGCGAAGCAAAATGGAAAATAAAATCAATCTCACCCGGAAGAAAAATGTATTCAGTGACATCCTGCTTGATGAACTTGAAATTCTCGTTGCCGGCAAACTGTTCTATATTGGCAACATTGCCAGTAATCAGATTGTCCATGCATATAACCATGTGGCCTTCAGCCAGAAGAAGATCGCACAAGTGCGATCCGATAAAACCTGCGCCTCCAGTGACAAGCGAAACACTCATTAAAGCCCTTTCTTTTCTGTGAGCGTCAATCAAGATCGCTCGTTAATTCAATTTCAAGCAACTTCCGCAATGCCTCCATATCAGGCACTATGAAGTCTGCGTATTGAGACTTTTCGGACGAAGAAACCAGCGCTGTCTTTCCACAACCCGCTCGCCTGCCTGCCTCAACGTCCCTGGGACTATCGCCAACCGCCCACGATCCCGGAAGGTCGATGCCGTGTCTAGAAGCAGCCCGCTCGAACATTCCAGGTTGCGGCTTTCTGCAATAGCACTGGTTATTATCGTGCGGGCAATACTCTATATCCAGAATCTTTAAAGCATAACGCCGCATAAGCAAAGATTTCAACTCTTTATGGATTCTTTCCAATTCTTTAATACTCACTTTGCCCAGGGCAACGCCCCGCTGATTCGTCACAATTACCGCCTCGTATCCAGCTTCCAGCGCCTGTTTCAACACGGGAGGAAATGCAGGCTCGATCCTGAAATCCTCCCACCTTTCAACATAACCCGGGCCGGGCGACTTGTTGACAATACCGTCGCGGTCAAAAAAAAAGCATTTTTTTAACACACACTCACCTGTTCTCTATTCTCAGGGATTCAATGCTATATACCTGG
>CAZIXB010000081.1:0-7260 GCA_964543205.1 uncultured Victivallales bacterium | reverse complement strand
TCTTGATCGTAATCGTAATCGGTTTTGGGGTGAAAGTAGATTACGATTATGATTATGATTATGATTAGGATTAGGAATAAAGATATTAAGACAGTAGTGTTCCAACGTTTTATTAAGAGGGAGATTGGAGTGTACGAGTAGGTGTACGAGTAAGCGATTTGCAGTTTTTTTCCGTACTCGTACACTTACTCGTACACCCATATCTTTTGTGCGAGAATAGAAGAAGGGGGACGAAGCGGGTCGTTATTATTTGCGTGATTAGCGTAATTCGCGGTTTTCTCCTCTTGTGTAACGATTGCAACGATTTTAACGGAGAGTGATATGTTTTTTGATGACGAAGATTTTGCGGGAAAGAGAATCAGGGGGAAACCCGTTAGAGGTTACAAGCCTTCTGTATTGGGCGTTAACGCGAAATTGAACCGCAAACGGGCGGCCAGGAACAAAAGGGCCCGGATTGTTTCCAGCCTGACTGTGCTTGCCATTGCCCTCGTGGTTCTTCTTGGTTTTGGCATCAGGTGGGTCAGCGGTGCCCTTTTCTGGAACAACGGCAGGTATGAGATCAAACATCTTGTAATCCGCGGGGGCCGGGCGATAAAGGAGGCCAGAATACGCGAATACACCGGGATATCTGAAGGGACGAATCTTTTTGCCGTTAATATATCTGACGTGCGCAAAGAACTCAGGACCGTTCCCAATATCAGGGATATTGAAATTGCCAGGATTCTTCCCGATACGATGGTTATAAATGTGTCTGAGAGGATGCCGATGGCAAGGGTTGGTTTCAGGGGCGCTTACCCGGTTGACGAGGATGGTTATGTTTTTGTGCCCAGGCGCAAGATGCAGGGGCTGCCTTTTATTCTTGGCGATGAAGCCCGCAAACTCAGGCCGGGACAGAAAGCGCCGGTACGGGTCGGAGCCGCGTTGAAGGTTATTAAAATGTGCGACCGGCATGACATCAGTCTGGATGTCTCTTCCATAGAGACCGACAATGAAGATTATCTTACCGTCCGACTTTCCAGCGGAAAGTTTGCCCATCTTAAGTGGGAAGGGATGTATGAGGACGATGAAAAGTCGCGAAAACTGCTTGAGCGGAGGCTGCGGGGATGGATAAGCGCGCTGGAAGACCCGCGTGGTCAAAGAGACATGCGGTTTGACTTAACGTATGACGAAATAAGGTCCAAGCCATAAAAGAACCGGGAACCGAGACAAATGCCAATACCGCCGATAGTAGCTCTGGAAATAGGAACATACAAGACAGTTGCCGTTGTTGGCGAGGTTCGCGAGGGCAACCACATACTTATAACCGGTATAGGCAAACATCCATCCAAGGGCGTCCGCAAGGGCGAGATAATAGATCTTGAGAATGCTGTTATCTGCGCCAGGTCTGCTATAGAAGGAGCCGAGGAGAGTAGCGAGGTGGCTATCCGCCAGGTGCATCTTGCGTTGTCCGGCGGGCATATGGAGAGTTTTGTCAACCGGGGTTCGGTGCCTGTTCTTGACCAGGATGGTGAAATTTCCGAGGATGACGTGGACCAGGTAATGGCCGTTGCCAAGGCCGTCAACCTTCCGCCTGACCGCGAAATACTGCATACGATCTGCCGCCACTTCTGGGTTGACGAAGAGCAGAAAGTTATACGCCCAGAAGGCATGGAAGGAGCAAAGCTGTCGCTGGACATGCTGATTCTGCACGGTGTCCGGAACAGGCAGCATAACACTGTGCGGGTTGTGAAAAGCGTTCCCATGGATGTTAGCGATGTAGCTTTCAGCGGTTTGTGTTCAGCTCTTGCGGTGCTGAGCCCCGAGCAGAAGAAAAGGGGCGCTTTGGTCATAGATCTTGGCGCAGGCACGACCGATTATCTTGCCTATGCCGGCAGCGTGGTGGCGGAAGCCGGTTCCCTGGGAGTAGGCGCGGACCACGTTACCAACGACATTGCCCAGGCGTTCAATGTTCCTCTTGCCCAGTCCGAACGCCTGAAAAGGGCGCATGGCTGCGCAGTGGTCGACTCCCTGTCTGCAGCCAAACGGGTATCGCTTCCTCCGGATGTTGGATTCTCGGGGAAAGATGTGCCGTTGAAGTCTTTGAACACGGTTATAAACATGCGGGTCGAGGAGACCTTGCGCATGGTTAAAAAGCGGATAGATCCTGCTATTCTCAAACAGGCCGGGGCCGGTGTTGTCCTGGTGGGAGGCGGCGCTCATCTTAAAGGCATTCAGAGACTGGTGGAGAAGGTTTTTTCTTTGCCTTGTTCCAAGGGTAAACCGAGGAACGTAAGCGGTTTGGCTACAGCTACAGAGGGGCTTGAATACGCCACCTGCGTTGGCATGGTGCAGTATGCATTGAGGTCCATGAGCCGGCAGAGGCAGGGGGCCGGAATTGGCGGATGGATCAAGGGTATTCTACGGAGATAGCGGATCGTTGAATTGTGTTCCGGAAGGAAAATGTGATGGCGGAAAGAAAAATTGTTGTTGCGGGCATCGGAAGCGGCGGCTGCAGGATTGTTGAAAAAATTGCGCCGGTTCTCGGCGGGGCCGCTTCCATTGTTGCTATAGACACTGACTCCAATGTCCTGTCCGGATCGAATGTGCCTGTAAAGCTTGAGATAGGCTCAGCCTACACCAGGGGAATGGGCGCGGGAGGCGATGTGGAGCTCGGCCGCAAATCAGCAGAAGACGACATACACATGATCAGGGAGCTGTTCGAGGGTGCGGATGCGGTTTTTGTGATGGTCGGACTCGGCGGCGGAACCGGGGCAGGGGCGGCGGCTACAGTGGTAAGCGCCGCAGCGGAAACCGAGGCAATGACGTTTTGTTTTGCCACCCTGCCTTTTCAGTTTGAAGGTCCGCAGCGGATGGCAAAAGCGATGAAATCCGTTGAAGATCTTAAAAACTGCAGTGACACGCTTGTATTGACGCCCAATGACAGGCTTTTTACAAGCGCCGGCGAAGACACTGTTGCAGCTTCATTTGAAAAAGCCGACAGGATACTTGCCGAAGGCGCCGCCAGCATATGGCGCATGATCACCAGACCGGGGTATATAAGCCTTGATTTTGCGGATCTTAGGAAAGCTGTCAGCAACAGCGGGTCGGTCTGTTCCCTGGGGTTTGCCTCCGCCGAAGGAGAGGACAGGGCAGTGGCCGTGATGAAAGAGCTGACGGCGAGTCCTTTGCTTGGAGAAGGCAGTGTTCTTGGCAGCGCAGGCTCGTTGCTTGTCAGCATCGCGGGCGGTTCGGATCTCACTCTTAATGAAATAGACAATGTAATGCAGGTTCTCTCTGAAAGGGTCTCAGGAAAAGCTGAAGTTTCGATGGGGACAGTTATCGACGAAGTTTTTGACGGCGCCATATCGGTAACTGTTCTTGCCGCATTGGTTGACGGCGATGGCGGGGAAAAGGATAAGGCTGATGGATCTGCCGTTGTCAACAAGAAGGAATCCGGGCATGGGGACAGTCCGCGCAGAAGAGGGAGGAAGGCATCCCAGCAGGCAAAGCTTAAGTTTGATGTCTCCGGACAGGGTCGTTTCCGTGGCATAGAACCGACAATATACGAAGGCGAGGATCTTGACATACCGACATTTATCAGAAGAGGAGTCTCGATACAAAAGTAGCGCTTCGCGCGGATAGGCGCATCCTGTTGGAGCAGGCGATGCGCAAGGATCAGAGTCTGAACCCGCTCTGGATGTTTTTCGAGGATAACATGAGCCAGTTGTAGATTTCAGGCAGGATGCGTGTGGGCGTTTGAGTTAGTGAGGTTGCGGCCGGGGGCCGCATTGGAGAAAGGCAGTACAATGGACAATGATAAGATAATGGAGATGTTTCAAACTACCGGCGCGCTTCTGAACGGCCATTTTGAGCTGCGTTCCGGTTTGCACAGCGATCAGTATTTTCAGTGCGCCCATGTGCTGGCATATCCGCACATGGCCCGGGAGCTATGCAGGGAACTGGTAAGCAGGATGTGCGAGCGTATGGGCCGAAGACCTGAGGTTGACGGGGTGATTTCGCCTGCCATAGGCGGAATAATCGTGGGCCATGAAGTTGCTTTTGAGCTTGGTGAACCGGCTGTTTTTGCGGAAAAAAGCGATGGAGTTCTTAAAATGCGCCGTTTTAAGATTGATAAAGGCGAAAAATATATTGTTGCCGAAGATGTTATAACAAAAGGCGGACGCGTCAGGGAGACTATTGACATAGTCAAAGATGCCGGTGGAATCGTAGAGGCTGTCTGTGTGCTTGTGGACCGGAGCCGGGAAAAAATAGATTTCGGCGTACCCTCTTACAGCCTTCTTAACATAACTCCTTCGGTGTATGAGCCGGGGAATTGTCCTCTCTGTTCCGAGGCTATTCCGCTGACGCATCCGGGCTCGTAAACAGAATTATGAATACTGCCGGACAAAACGGAAATATTGAAAGAGAGCGCTTCCCGCTTTGCCGGGTGTTGATTTTTGCCGGTATTGCCTTGTTTATTACTGTCCTGGCGCTTGCAAACCTTCTGTTTGGCGATTTAAACCAGGACGAGGGCTGGTATCTTTATGCCGCCAGGCTGGTGGCCGGGGGAGACTTGCCCTATCGAGACTTTGCTTTTACCCAGGGCCCTGTTATGCCGTGCCTTTATTCGCTGGTGTGGCCGTTTATAGACGCGCATGGTCTTGCCGCAGGGCGTTTGTTGTCAGTCTTAATGTTTCTTGCCTGTTGCGCGGGCGCAGCGAGTCTTGCGGCCGGAATAGCGTTGCCAGGAAGGAAGTCTGCCGCCGCAGCCATTGCTCTGATCCTGGCTGGAATCAACGCCTATCAGGCTTATTTCTCGTCTGTGGTAAAAACATATTCGCTGAGCGGGTTGTTGATCATATCGGGCTTTTTGTTTTTGATGTGGGCGTTACGGGGCAGAAAGATTACTGGCGGCATTTTTTCCGGTTTTTTTCTCGGCCTGGCTGCCGGGACCCGTCTTTCCTCAGGAATTGCTTTGCCGGCAGTAGGGTTGCTTCTGGTTATGCTTCATATTTTTGATTCCGGAATTCAGCGCCGGAAAAACCAGCAGGAGCGCGACGCTGGGTTCGGGTGGATCTGGCTGTGGTTTGGCATTGGCGGGGCGGTTTCGCTGGCTATATGTTACGCGCCTTTTCTCGTACAGACCCCTGAAAACGCCATTTACTGGCTGTTTGAATATCATGCTTCCCGGGAAGCCGGGGGCTGGCAGAAAGCCATGCTGCTCAAGGCCGGATCCATGGCCCGTCTTGTGGGGGCTTACTTTGTTCCTTTTGCGGTCCTGCTGTGTGGAATAGCGTGGCGGTTTGCGCATGTAAAAAAAGACGTTGCGTGTAAAAACATTTGGTGGACACCTTCTGCGGCATTATCGGTGTGCGCCTGGCTTGTTGTAGCGCTTGTTGCCATTGTCCATTTGTCCGCGCCGTTTCCTTATGACGAATACCAGGTGATGATATATCCGCTGTTTGCCGCTGTGGCAGCTTCTTTTATTGCGGGAATTGTTCCCGCCCGCCGGGTATGGGCGCTTTCTATGCTTGTGCTTCTATTTTCTGTTGCGTCTGTGTTTTCTTCGCCCATTGTTCACAACTGGTACGTGCTGGAAATCGACAGGCTGTGGATCCGGACCAAGCAAACCCCGCCGCTTTTGAAACTCAGGGAAGTCGCGGGAGTTGTCCAAAGTCTTGCCCGCGGAAGCACAAAGCTTCTTACGCAGGATATTTATCTTGCGGTGGAAAGCGGGATGGAGGTTCCGCGCGGACTTGAGATGGGCCAGTTTTCCTATTTCCCGGGGTTAACCGAGGCGGAAGCTGAAAAGCTGAATGTTCTTAACAAGCCTTTAATGGAAAAGCTGGCGCTTACCACCGATGCGCCTGTTGCCGCTTTCAGCGGGTATGGCTTTGCTGTTGAGTCGCCCGGAGTAGAAGAAGTGGAGCCAGGGGAGAGGGAGTTTTTCTTCCGTATCCTCCGTTCAAGATATGCCGCTTTCAGGGAGATTCCGGATTTCGGCCAGGCATACACAACCTTGAAGATTTATCTGTTGACTGATTGACAACTGAAGAAAAGCCGCACAAGCCCTGATTTAGCCCGCATATCTCACGGAATTTCTTAGTGAGAGCGTGGAGAGCGTTGCTGCGGGGGCGCAAATTGGTGAAACGCCGGAGCAGCCGTATAGACATCAATCTGGCGTTTTGTCAATTCGTGCCCTCGCAGCAGGAATTCTGTGAGATATGCGGGTTAGGCCTGGCGGTTCAATAGGAAAGGATCAGACATGGACAAGAAAGTACTGGTGACTGGATCGGGGGGATTTATTGGAGGGCATCTGGTAAAGAGGCTCAAGACCCAGGGGCATTGGGTCAAGGGTGTTGATCTGAAGAATCATGAATTCTGCAAGAGCCATGCCGATGAATTTGTTATCGGCGATTTGCGTGAACCTGAAATCTGCCGTGATGTAGTCAAGGGCATTGACGAGGTATACCAACTTGCCGCCGACATGGGCGGGGCGGGATACATTTTTACCGGCGAGCACGATGCTGCCGTGATGCATAATTCGGCAATGATCAACCTTAATATGCTGGAAGCCGGCAGACTTGAGGGTGTCGAGCGGATATTCTATTCATCGTCTGCCTGTATTTACCCCGAATACAATCAGCTTGATCCGGACAACCCGAAATGCTCTGAAGATTCAGCGTACCCCGCGGCTCCGGACAGCGAGTACGGCTGGGAGAAGTTATTCAGCGAACGGCTGTATCTTTCTTATATGCGCAATTGGGGCATGGACGTTCATATCGCCCGTTTTCATAACATTTTCGGGCCGGAAGGCACATGGACAGGCGGCAGAGAGAAAGCCCCCGCTGCTTTCTGCAGGAAAGTGGCGGAAGCAGAAGACGGCGGAGAGATTGAAATGTGGGGGGATGGGAAGCAGACCAGGTCGTTCCTTTATATTGATGAATGTCTCGAGGGGGTTGACCGGTTGATGCATTCTGATTTTGAAGGGCCGGTAAATATAGGTTCTGAAGAAATGGTGACAATCAACGGACTTGCGGAAATGGTAGCCGATATTGCAGGTAAGAAGATCTCCATCAGACATATTGACGGACCGCTGGGTGTAAGAGGAAGAAACTCCGACAACCGGCTTTTGAAAGAAAAGCTTGGCTGGGCCCCGGAACGTCCGTTGCGCGAGGGGATAGAGAAGACATATGCGTGGATAGCGGAACAGGCGGGGGCGCCTACGGCGCGGTAAGTGGGAAGATGTAAGAGGGAAGGGCACGTGAGTTGGTGCGTTTG
>CAZIXB010000080.1:0-7263 GCA_964543205.1 uncultured Victivallales bacterium | reverse complement strand
GCGCGGGAGGAAAGCTCAAGCTGATAGATTTTGAGCCGTGACGGCTGAGTCTGGGTAATGGTTTGAGGGGGAGGTGGCTACCGTTAGAGTCCGTCCTACCTTTGGGAAGTGGCTGATTTTGAGGATCTGAGCATTACTATGCCTTCCAGAACTATCCAGGCAGAAAGAACCATTACTGCCCCGTTTATTACTGCAAGCGACCATTGGCCCCTGGTTATAAAGCCCATCTCGTTTAACCACACCGCCCAGAGCGTTACCACAAGCATGACTACAGCAGGTATTCCTGCGACGAGCCAACCGTAACGGGTTTTTCTTTTCAGGAACACTGTTGCCACTATCAGCGCCAGCGCCGCGAGAAGCTGATTTGCTGCTCCGAACATGGGCCATATCTTAAGCGCGCCTTTGCCGTCGACACCCGAGGAGAAGGCGAGCCATGCCGCGGTGATTACCGCGAAAGCCGTTGCGAGAAAACGGTTTTTCAAGACCTTGATATTAAGGTCGGAAGCCACCTCGCTGACCACATACCGCTGGATTCTGGTCGCTGAATCCAGTGTTGTGCCCGCAAAAGATGCGATGAAGACCCCCATGATAACAATGCCGATTTCTCGGGATATGCCGACAGTTTCTATCATATTGGCGGATCCGACCATCATTGCGGCAATCTTTGATCCAAGGCCCTGTGAGGCTGCCCATGATGCGTAATGTTTATTCCATGCCGCGCTGCCCGTCAGAATGCCGTCAGACGTTTCATATGCCATGCCGATTCCAGCGGCGACTGCAATGATTACAAGTGTAGCCAAAGCCGCCTCCAGCAGCATGGATCCATAGCCGACAAACTGGGCATCGGGTTCTTTTTCTATCTGTTTTGATGTTGTGCCTGAGCCGACAAGCGCATGAAAGCCTGAAATTGCCCCGCAGGCGATGGTAATGAAAAGGAAAGGAAGCATTGGCGGGGCCCCTTCCACAACGGGGTTATAGGCAGGCGCAACAATTTCCAGGCCTCCGAAGACCGCAGAGCCGAGTATTCCTGCCACAAGCAGAAACATGGCAATAAAAAGCTGCCATGCATTGATATAATCTCTAGGCTGCAGAAGCGTTGTAACAGGAAGGCTGGACGCAACAAAGGCATAAGCCAGCAGGATAATTACCCACACGCCGGTGGACGGGATGCCGACGGCATCCGGCATTGTGACCGGGACATTTTTCCCTAGTACGATTGTTACATACATCAGGAAAACTGCTGCGGCCGTAAGGAGTTTCACGTTTCCGCCTCTTTTGTATAAACCCCATCCAAGCGCTATTGCGATTGGAATCTGCATCCACACCGGGAATACGGCCTGCGGGTACATCTGGAAAATAGCTGCTATGACTATCCCGAATACAGCTATTACAATCATGAGAAGGATAAAAACTATTGCAAAAAAAATGTATTTGACTCTTTGTCCAAGATATTCTGATGCGCACTCCGATATGGATAGTCCGCGGTTACGCATGGAAATGACGACTGCGCTCATGTCGTGCACAGCGCCCATGAAAATCGAGCCGAAGAAGATCCAGATGAGGGCCGGGACCCATCCCCAGATGATTCCGATGGCCGGTCCGACTATCGGGCCTGTCCCTGCTATTGAAGTGTAGTGATGACCGAAAATTATGCCTTTGCGGGTAGGGACGAAATCAAAGCCGTCTTTAAGCGCTTCGGATGGGGTCTTAGTGGCGGGATTCAGGCGGAAAATTTTACGAGCCAGAAACCGCCCGTAAGTGTGATAAGCAATGAGATACCCGCCGAAAGTTATTATCAAGAGTGCTATTGTTTTCATAACTGCGCCTCAGGCTGTTGAATTTAGCTCGTGTACCAGAACGTTTCAATATAATTTTGCAGCAATTTGTGAGTGGAGAGAAGGGGAGAATATCCAAAATCCAACCCAGCCTTCGCTCAGGTAGCTTCGGCGGGCGCAGCCACGCCGTCGCCAAGGCTATGGCGGGCGCGGCATGGAATGTTCAATGATGAAAGGGGGGAGAAGAGGGTGGGACGTAGGACGTGGGTTGTTGGAGAAGACTGTAGGCTTGTGGGGAGGGAGAAGAGAAAAGAAGAGAAAAGAAGTGATGTGGGAGGGGGTATATGTCAGAAGGATTTTTTGATTGATGCGTAATAGTTGCTGTTTTCCTCGAACTGGCCGAAGAAGGTGTGGTCATATTTGCCTCCGAAGATATTAGCGCCTGCGCCGAGTTCTAGGTTATCTCTGAGTTTGTATGTGACAACCGGCCTTGAATAGTAATCTTCATCGGTTGGCGAATAGTATGTGAAGAGCGAAACTATGAGATCGTCCCTGAGCGCTGTGGCTGTGAGTCTTAGAGTCAGGACATGCCTGTCCTCGTCTGCAAGTGGACCCTGCGCGTTTGCCTCGTAAGATTCATATTCCAGCATATGCTCGATGTACCATTGCGTTTTCGCTGTGAAGTTCTTTATAAGCTCCCGTTCGTAGCCTGCAAGCGCTCGTATTTCGCTGTTAGGCACGAGGGGATCATTTCCGCTGCGATCTTCTGTTGAATCGTAATATCCTGCTTCCAGTGAGACTACGCCTCCTGCCGCCGTGCCGCGGAGAGATGCACCGTAGACATTGAGTTCTGGGAAGAACGCCTTCTGAACTGCAGGATCAAAACCGCGAGGAGTCTTCCAGAAACCGGAATATCCGTAGACCGCCAGCTCCGTGCCTCCCACGTTTTTGTAAATGCGGGCAGCGGTCTCATCATCGACGAACCATTCATCATTTTCCACAGGGCTGATAACAGCGGAATCTCCGGTTATTCTCTCTTGCATCGGGTTCCAGAGCGAGATGCGTTGGCCGCTGACATATCGGGAAGAGTCGAATCGGGGCATATATACCAGGTCGATATTTGCAAATCCGGGAAACAGGCTTACCATAAGGGCGTCTGATGGGGCTTTCAGGTAGTTTTCGTCCCTGCCGATAAAGAAGGACTGCCAGTCTTTCGGAAAAATATCATTGATAAAAAGCAGGTCTCCAGCGCCCCATGTCAGGACCTGGCGTCCTAACTTTATGTCAGCGTACATTGAAGGATACAGCAGGATGTAAGCTTCTCTTAAATCTATCCAGCCGGTTCCGTCTTCCAGGTCGGGAGAATTAACTTTTATTGTGTCGTCATAAATGAAATCTGACTTGAGCTGGATGGTCGCGTAATGCCATGTTTTGTTCATCTCAAGTTGCAGTCTGAGTTCGTTAAGAGTGATATCGTCAGTGTATTGATCCGGTTGAAACTTGGCGCCTGCGCGGTAGCCAAGAAACCCATGTAAATCTGTAAGTTTCCATATTTCATCCTCTGCAACTGCCGTTCCCTGGATTGACAGAAACAGCACGTATATCACATATATTTTAAGCGCATGCTTCATAGCAGTTTGCCTTTCTATTTTTGTGCTTCGCGAGGAGGTCTGCGAAGGAAACGCTCGGTAAAGATTCTCTCGCTGAGTCCGATGTTGTATTTGATATCGGAAAACTCGTTGACCGTATGGCTTTTTCTTGTGAGATCGCTGGCCTTGGATTTAATTACGGTTGGAAAATTGTCGATGGTTTTTATCTCCAGAGCTTCGATTCGTCTGTAGGGATTTTTCTTTTTGTCGAGATATTCGGCTTTCATTGGAATATAGGTTTTCTTGTCAATCTCGACAGTGTACTCGGAGAATTCGACATTGTCCGGTTTTTTAGGAACGCTTCGTATGATATACCGGTTGTCGGTTTCCTTAACCAGCTCGTGTTTGTCCGCTTGGGGCGATCTGCCGGACACATCTTCGTAAAGAAAGTCTGACCCCACAAAGCTGGTACGTTTATCGCCTGGCGCGATACGTTTGACCAGGTTGAGCGCCGGGAGCCAAAGCCAGCGATCGTCTTCTGATTCGGCATTCTTCCAGACCAGGTAGGCCATCTTGCGAACATCTGCGGGTTCGTGGAAGTATACGTAGAACTTCTGGTTGAGATCCTTGAGGTCTTTTCTTAAAATTGTAAATTTTCTTATACGCTTTTTGCCGTCTTTATCTGTCAGAGTCATTGTCACATCTGAACGGCCATCTTCCCCGGCGTAATACATCGCCTTGTTCGACCTGCGGATGATTTCGTCAACATCCGCAGCATATACTGCGGCCGTTGAAGTTAATGCCAGGGCTAATAGCAGGGTTATCGTCTTCATTCTATTTCCTCCTTTTTTCTTGTTCTCAGTCTTTATGCATTTTCACTGTCTGTTGATTTGAACAGTCTATTCTTCAGCATAGTCATCATTGCAGGCAGAATAAATAAAGTAGCTATCCATGATATTGCCATAATCATAGCCAGGAAGAATCCAACTGTTTTGTATGGAACCAGCGGCGCAAAGAGCAGGGGGGTGAACCCTATTGATATAGTTATTGCGTTTCTGCTTATGGCCATCGCCGGTTCCTTGAACATTTCTTTGCTCGCTTTTTTCCAGGAGCCGGTTCGTTTTTGTATTTCCCTGGCTCGTTCAATAAAATGAATCGCGAAGTCAACGCTCAATCCCAGAGTGAGGGACGAAAGCACCGCAACCGGCATGTCGTATTTCTTGCCTATCAGACCTATGAGTCCGTATATGAATGCGATGGTAACGCTCAGGGGGATCATTGACAGGGCTCCGAACAGGGGTGACCTGAAGAGCAGCATCATCATAATGAGTACTACCACAAAGCTGCTGAAGAGCGCGTTGATCATCCCTTTTACCATTTTGTCCTGCCAGACCACGTTAAGGTATGTCAGTCCGGCCCACTGATGTTCGAGTTCGACCGGGGCCGGATTTTTATTAAGGAACATTTCAGCATCATTGAGGACCTTTTCCATGTCCATGTTATCACCGCTTTTCAGTTGAACCCATATGTTGGCTTCTGAGTAATCTTTAGTGACCATGTGGAAAAGAGCGTCTTTGCGTTTCATTCCTTCCAGTTGAGTGAACACCTGACCCACTGCCGATGGTGAATCGGGCACTGAATAATTGTCCCGGTTGCGTTGCGCAATTTCCTTCGCTTTTGTTGCGGGAATACCTTCGGTCTGAACGTACTGAAGCTCGTAGGAGGCTTTTTTGAGGGCATCTACAGCGGAGGATGTTTTGCCTACTACATCATTCTTGCGCAGATGGTTCTGGAGCCGCTCGACGTAGCGCAGCATGTCCGGCTGTTTAAAGAGCGGCGCGGAAAGCTCAGCCTCCATTTTGTAGACAAACTCCTCAAACGACGCTCCGGTGAGCTTGTCCATAGCCGAGAGCGCAGCGTCAATAAGCCTGTTGCCTGTCAGGTCGCCGTAAGGCTGCAGGGCTTTCTTGACAGCCAAAAACTCATTATCAGAGATGTTCTTCAGGTTCCCGACCGATTCCAGCATCTTTTCCATGGTCAGGTTGTCCGCCTCCATGTAAAGGATATGTTCGGTGATTCTGCTGTAAGAGCCGAAATATTCCCTGTCAATCTCTTTTGCTTTTTCTACAAGGTGCACAAAGCATCTGGAAAAATCACTTGTTCTAAGTCTGCTGAAATTCTTTTCCTGGTTATTTATTACTTTGATGAACGCCGCTGTTGCCTGAGGATATTTCGATCCGAAACGTCTTTTCGCTCTTTGCCTCAGGCTTTGGGCTTTTTCTCTGCAATGCGCCTTGTCGGGTCGAGCAGCCTTCATTGTAAGGTATGCTGTATAAGTTCCGCCGAAGTGATTGTTCAAGATTCTGTCAGCCTTCCGGATAGGGTGTTCCGGGGTGAACCACTTTACCGGATTGTCGTTGACCTCGATCCGGGAGATACCGTATGCGGAGACGGCGATCACCACTCCGGTTAAGGCAAGTACGGATTTCCATCTGACGTAGCTTAATTCTCCCAGTTTTTCAAGGAAACGGTTAAGCCATGTATTGCGGTTGACTCCGCCGCTTTTTGTATCCGTCCGGCAGAGCATCAGCAGTTTCCTTTCGGGCGCCAGCAGCATCACATATGCCGGTATGAAGGTCATTGTGAGTAGCCAGGCAAGCAGAACACCGAATGCCACATGGAGGCCGAAAATTTTCACAGGCGGTATAGGTGTTGTGGCCAGGGACGCGAAACCGGCTGCTGTTGTAAGGCTGGTATATAGCATTGGGCGGAACAGGTGGCTGATGACATGTTGCATGGTGCGCTTCTTGTCGTTGAACATATGATAGGTGTCGAAGAACTCACTGAGTATATGGACAGAATCCGCAACTGCGATAGGCATGAGAAAGATGGCTATCATGGAGCTCATTATATGCACATCATGACCCAGCCCGATAAGGAGCCCCATTGTCACTATGATGCTGACGATGGCAACGATCATTGGAGGTATTATCAGTGTGACCCGTTTGAAGAAGAGAAGAAGGATTATGAACACTGCGACTGCTGCAAGCGGGGCCGATACGGCCATTTGGACCAACATTTCAACTCCGAATGTGTCTTCGGCAACCGGGAGCCCTGTTATGAGCAGTTTGTCATTTTCCGGCCAGTCTGAAGTCAGTCTCTTTAAAAGAGCCGCAACGTTATGACTGTATGATTTCTCGACTATGGGCACGTACACAACAAGCGCTTGGCCATCCTCCGAGGCCAGTGTGCCCTTGTAAAGCGGGTTTGACAGTGTGTCTTCGCGTATTGCCAGCGCCGCTTTCGCGGTTGCCGGAGGTTCTTCCATCAGGTATTTCATTTGAAGAGCGCCTAGTTCAGCCTGCTTGATATTATCGACAGTCCCGGGGGCAATTATTTCAGAATCGATAATTGCGCTCTCGCCGTTTTCTGTAAAAAGGTTGTTCGGGTTGTGTCGAAACGCCAGATTCAGTGTTTTCTGCCACAGGCTGTCCGGTTCAAGGTTCAGGATGACTTGTTCCTTATTACCGTTGTTATCGGCAACGGTGACCATTGGAAGGCTGGTTTCACTTTGTTGAAGGGATTTCAGGCTTTCGGTGAGGCGGTAGACTCGATGAAGTGTTCCTGTGTTGAATACCCCGTGCGGATTAGTTTTGTTGACTATTCCCGCGATGACAAAATCGTAAAGTCCGTAGTCTTTTTTGACCTTGTTGTGATTTACGCGAACTGGTTCGGTTTCACTCAACATGTTTTCAGGATCATTGTCGAAGGTGACTTTGGGAAACTGTGAGGCGAAGGTTATTACCAGCGCCGCCACAACCGCCAGGGTTGTAAAAGGATGCCTGATGCTCCAGTTAGTAAGCGCAAGTCGCATTATTCTATCCTTTCCTTATGGGTTT
>CAZIXB010000079.1:0-7335 GCA_964543205.1 uncultured Victivallales bacterium | reverse complement strand
TGGAAATCTGACCCTAGGGTCAGATTGGTGGAGGCGGGGGGAGTCGAACCCCCGTCCGCAGTGGAGTCACTGCAGCTTTTACTGCACAGGGTCATTCGGCAGCTTTTCACACAAGAAATAACGCTCAACCTCAAATCCGCTTGGCCTGTGGCGCCAATACGCCAGCGGCATGGCGGCTCGAATGCCCTTGCGGTTCAATTCCAAAGCCCCGAGAAATTCTTTTTTGGCCGGATCTTTAAAACTCCGGATAATTTGAGAGTGCATTCGCCTCAGAAAACCTTGTGTAGGATCCGCGCATGACACTTTCAGAACCACCTCACGCTGCGCGGCAGGTAGATAAAAGGAATAAGCCCGGCAAGACTTGCCGCGCGCTCCATGCCGCTGGTCTTCAGGAAGGTCCAGAAAACCCAGATTGGAAATATAGGCTTCCAGCGAGCCGCGGCATTCCAGGGTTGGCAACACAAGCATGGAGCCTCTTTCGAATGATTTTTCCCGCCATTTCGGAATGCCATACCGGAGTTCATAACGTCGCATCCGCAGCCGCGCGCCAAAAAGATCTTTTCGCAACCAACGGGCAACGCGCGACACCTTATAGGCTGACAACGTCAGGCAACGCGCAAGCGCATTGCTGCCCAGTTCCTTAAAATACGCCTGCCTGAATGCGGCCCAACAGCCCGGATCATCAGAAAAAACATCACGGTTCAATTTGCTGAGCTCTTTCCCGGCAGCATATACCAGGAATATCGAACGCGGTTGAAATACCCTGGCGCACCCAAAGTCTATGCACCTAATGATTCCTTTTTCGTCTTTGACAAAATTATCCAGCGCCGCATCGTTCATCACAACACCGGCTTGATGCATCCGCGCAAATAGTCGGCCCATTTGCCGAGCGCCTTCGATAGATACCCGGCCCATCAGGGCGCCGTCAACAAAGTCGCGAACAAAAAGAATCTCCCGGCCCCTTTGAAAAGGCCGTTCCTTAATCCCGTATGTGCGCGGAAATTCATTTCCGCCCAGCCGCTTCAAGGCCTCGTGTTCCCGTAGCCAGGGTTCTGGATAACGCCTAGCGCCCGGCCTTACCCAAAACCGCTTCGTCACCTTGCCGTCAGAACCGGAATACACCTCGCGCAACGTATTCTTCCGCCATCGCTGTCGAATGCGGGTTCCTAGGTTAATATTATCATTTTCCCTGTTCATTCATGTAATGCAGAACTTTTCAGGCATTCCGACATCGGTGATCAGAATTAAACTGAACCTTCACCCGAGTTTGCATGCCGCAACCCTACTCCATGACAGCCTGCATGTCGATTCGGAAACAAAAGAACTCGATTTCAAGCGCGAGTTATGATTCGGTTAGCGCATGAATCTAATGGTAATTACCGGAACAAGCGACCGATCGGAAATCGAACTGTACTGCGCGCTTGCCGAAAAGGGACACAAACTGGATCTTGTCTGCGCTCCCGAATGGCATGGCGCAGCGCGGCTGATCAAGGCCGGCGTCAATGTGATAAGATTGCCCATTCGCCACCGGCTCGACTTTCATGCTATCGGCGCGGTTCGGAATATGATCCGGGAGCGGGCGCCTGACCTGATTTATGCGCCACTCAACCGCTCTCTTTCCGTAGCCTTGATGGCAACCCGCAAAAACAAGCGCCCCGTAATCGGTTACCGCGGAACCACAGGCCATCTTAGCCGTCTGGATCCAGCATCCTGGCTGACCTATTTCCATCCCCGCCTCGCCCGGATCGTTTGCGTCTCCAATGCGGTCCACCGGTATCTCATCAGGAAAAACATTCCGCCGGACAGGTTATGCACAATATACAAGGGACACCGCACACAGTGGTACGACTCCAATACACAACCTGATTTAACAGAGTTCGGCATTCCATCGGATGCGTTCATCGTGGGGTTTACTGGAAACATGCGGCCTGTTAAGGGAGTTGAGGTTCTGATTCGCGCAATGGCCCAGGTTGACGTCTCTCTTAACATCCATGCTCTCCTGGTCGGCGAGGTCCGTGACAAGAAAATCAAACGCCTGGCCGCCGCTCCGGCTGTGGCGTCCCGCGTTCACCTTATAGGATACCGTAAAGACGCTGCCGCGCTGTCGGGCGCATGTAACGCTTTTGTAATGCCGTCCATCAAGCGCGAAGGACTGCCGCGTGCCGTGATCGAGGCTATGTCACAGCGCGTTCCCGCCATCGTCTCTAATGTTGGCGGCATGCCGGAACTGGTGGAAGACGGCATATCAGGCATAGTTGTGCCGCCGTCAAACCCGCGCGCCCTGGCCAATGCAATCGCAGCCCTGGCTGCCGACCCGGATCGCGCCGACAGGCTCGGAAACGCCGCGCGTAAACGCATTGAAAAAACTTTCCATATTGACTCTACAATCAATAAAATCGAAAAGCTGTTCCAACAAACCCTCAATTTAAACTAATCCGCATATCTCACAGAATTTCGTAGTGAGAGATATGCGGGCTAAACAATACCCTGGTCAAGCATCGCATCGGCGACCTTGACAAATCCAGCGATATTTGCGCCCATAAGCAGGTTGCCCGGATCCCCGTAATCGCACGAGGCCTCGTATGCGGCGGAGTGTACACTTTTCATGATACGCTGGAGGCGGGCTTCCACTTCTTCGCGAGGCCATGTGAGGTGTTGAGCATTCTGAGCCATCTCAAGTCCCGAGGTTGCAACACCTCCGGCATTGGCAGCCTTGCCTGGACCATAGAGTATGCGCTCGCGGACAAAAGTCTCAATGCCTTCTGGCTCGGTGGGCATGTTTGCTCCTTCGCTTACCAGGAAACAGCCGTTCTTTACCAACATGCGGGCTTCGTCGCCCGAAACTTCGTTCTGCGTGGCTGAGGGAAATGCGCAGTCACAGGGAATGGACCAGGGCCGCTTGCCTTCCATGTAGGTAACATTCCTGTAATTCTCCGCATACTCGGCTATACGCCCCCGCCTGGTGTTCTTGAGTTCCATGACAAAGTCCAGTTTCTCATCATCAATTCCGTCCGGATCATATACGGTTCCGTTCGAGTCGGACAAGGTGACAACCTTGCCTCCCAGTTCATTTATTTTTTCAACCGTATATTGGGCCACATTGCCCGAACCGGACACAAGACAAACAAGCCCTTCAAGCGACCGTCCCCGGCTTGCAAGCATTTCCTGGGCAAAAAAGACAGAGCCGTAACCGGTTGCCTCCGGACGAATCAGGGATCCGCCCCAATCAAGCTTCTTGCCGGTTATAACGCCATTGAAAGCCTGCATAATCCGTTTCCATTGCCCGAACATATAGCCTATTTCCCGCGCGCCAACGCCTATATCGCCTGCAGGCACGTCTACGTCCGACCCTATGTGATGATGCAATCCGGTCATGAAAGCCTGACAAAAACGCATTATTTCCCCTTCGCTCTTGCCCTTGGGATTAAAGTCCGAGCCTCCTTTGGCGCCGCCCATAGGCAGGGTTGTGAGCGCATTTTTGAAAATTTGCTCAAAGGCCAGGAATTTCAGAATCCCCAGGTTGACACTGGGATGAAAGCGAAGCCCGCCTTTATAAGGACCTATAGCGCTGTTAAACTGAATTCGAAAGCCCCGGTTGATCTGCGGCACATTGTTGTCATCAACCCAGCAAACGCGAAACATTATGACACGTTCAGGCTCTGTAATGCGTTCCAGCACATGCTGATCCCGATACCGCGTATGGCGGCCGATCACCGGGGCAAGCGACTCAAGAACCTCCTTTGCTGCCTGGTGAAATTCCGGCTCGGACGGGTTCTGGAACTCAACCCTGTCCATAACTTTACGAACGTAAGTCATCATAATAATTATAATTCCCTTTCATGTTTTTGCTTCCATATCACGATTATGGTCATAATCCGATCCTGCAAAAAATGCAACAATGATCCCGGCAAGAACATTAACCGCCATATCTCACAGAATTTACCTATATTTACATATCTGCCATGATCTATTCATGAAATACAATAGCTTCATAAATCTCTACCTTGATGTTTTTGAAATCTTTTTTCCAGGTATCGAGCGGAGCGCCATGCTTGCGGCAAAGCCGGGAAAGAAAACCGGCCTTCTCAGGAATCTGCTCCCAAACCTGCGGAAGGTAGGTTGAATTGCCATACCTCGTATACAGAATCACACCATGCTTGCCGGGCCGGAGCTGCTTAAGCAGGTCGTCCGGAGATTTAAAAGACAGCTCCCTGGGACGGGTAAGCACACTGATCTCAATGGTGATTTCATCCAGCTCTTCGTAAGTTACAGGATCACTCTGGAAACGCATGTCATGCGCGGCTGAAACAGCCAGGCTTACTACATTGCTGTACAGCGGCCTGCTCCTTGTAAAAGCGCCGATACAACCGCGAAGCCCGTCTTTTTTATTATTGAGAGTAACAAAACAACCCAGTTTCTTTTTCACCCCGTCGCTCAGCTCGCTCTTTCGAGGCTTCGGAACCCTGCCGTCCTTGAGATGAAGACTGAGGGTCTGTCTAGCCAGGTTGAGAAGACAGGCTTTGTCTTCCGGGGAAAGAATCGAATCTGTGTCTTTCTTCTCAGCGGCGCTGCATGCGGCAGCCGACGCAAGCAGTATAAAAGCAAGCGCTAATCGCATTCATGACTCCTTTGTTTTCCGGTATCTGGTTCAGCTCATGCGCAGCATAACAGCCGATTCAAAATAAGGTGTCCGGGAAAACATGTCGAAAAGGCGGGCCCTTTCTATCGTGTAACCTGCCCCGGCCAGTTCTTTCAGATCCCGAGCCATGGTATCGGGCGCACATGACACATACATAATCCGTTGAGGCCTTCTTGACACAAGCGCCTCTCTCACCGGCTTTTCAAGTCCCCTCCGCGTGGGATCGACAAGCGCCATAGTGGTTTTCAGGTCCACACAATCCAACGCAGCCCCTAAAACATCGCCAGCGACATCGGCAACAAAAGTAACATTTTCAAGGCCCTTTTCGCGGCAATTTATCCGGGCTGCCTTGACGCAGGCAGCATCAGATTCGATACCCAGCACATTGGAAACGCCGGCAGAAGCAGCCGCAATTGCAAAAAGACCCGATCCGCAATAAAGGTCGATAAACGACAAAGGCCGGACATCCCCGATGGCATCAAGAACGTATTCAAGAAGCATGTTCATCACGGCCGCATTGACCTGGAAGAAACCTCCGGGAGGAACCTTAACCGGACCAATTGCCGTATCTTCCCGGGTGTAATCCAGAGAAACACCGGCGCGAATATCCGTTCTATTTTTCTTATCATCTACAAGGAAATAAGCGCCAGATCCCGGACTATAGCGAAGCAGGAGCGATCCATCTCGCGGCAACGACTCCATAAAAGCCCCGTCCGATCTTAATGAGCAGAGAAGCTCGTTGATTTCCGCACATGCCAGCGGACACGCCGGGACATCAATTATGGTTCTGTTGTCATAACCGATATATCCTACATAGGGCCCGTTGGAATCTTCCCCAACATGAAGAGTAACCCTGTTGCGGTAACCTGTAGAGGAAGGAGAGGGAACTGATTCCGCGTCGGCGGGCACGCTCATACCGGCATTGTGCTCAAGAAAATTGATAAACTGCTTCCTTTTGATATCTACTTCCGCCTCATAGGACAGATGCTGGTAACAGCAGCCGGGACATTTACTGTTAATCGGGCAAGTCGGCTCGATCCTGTGCTCCGAAGCATCTATGACTTCATCGAGCGCGGCTTCGGCATAGTTCTTCTTCTTTTTACTTACCCGCGCCTTTACATGTTCACCGTGTATTACGTCTGAGACAAACACAACACAACCGTCTGTGCGCGAGAGTCCTTTTCCGGGAAAGACAATTTTGTCGATATCAAGTTCCAGTTGTTCTCCTTTTTCCATGCAACTACCATAGCATGAACAAGCAAAACTTAAACACCAATTTTAAAGTGACAGAACATTTTGTTGTGATAAAAATGAGTTGTCCAAAATAACGAAAGGGAAAACTATGAAACAGTTTGTTATAACTCCCGCGTCGGGAAAACGCCTGATAGGTATGGCTGCGGCAGCCTTGCCTGACGTCAGACAGGCCCTCGAAAGCGGCACAGTGGTTGTAGTGGCCGGAACAACAAACGCCTGCGTTGCGCAGGAAATCCTGAAATACACCGGCGAGGATGCCGATTTCTCCCCTGATAACTTTTTCCGCGGCATCACCCTGCCCGCTTCAAACGAAGCAGAAGGGTCAGGACGATTGTCCGACACGGTGTTCCCTGGCGATGTTGTCATAGAAAAAGGCAAATGGAACCGGGGAAAAACAATTTTTGATGTTGTAGACGGACTCAGTAATGAGGATGTAATTTTCAAAGGAGCCAATGCCCTGGATTGGGCAAAAGGCAAAGCGGGTGTGCTCATCGGCCATCCCAAAGGTGGAACCATACTTGCGGCTATGCAGGCGGTGGTCGGCAGGAGAACAAAACTTTATGTGCCTGTCGGTCTGGAAAAACGAATCACAGGCGATATCGACAGCCTGGCTGCCCAGCTTAACAAACCAGGCTCTTCGGGTCCGCGCCTCTTTCCTGTCCCCGGTGAAGTTATTACTGAAATTGAGGCGCTTAATCTTCTTACCGGTGTTCAGGCAACGCTTTGCGCTGCCGGAGGTGTCGGCGGAGCCGAAGGCTGCCTGTGGATAAGCCTGACCGGCACAGAAGAACAGGAAAACGCTGCGGCCGGCATTGTTGAACATGTTTCAGATGAACCGGCGTTCCGGCTTGCATAAAAGCGACGCTACATGTATTATTTCTACCATGAGTGCTAAATACAATATTGATGAAATATTCGAAATCGCCATAAGAATTGAAGAAAATGGCGCGGCGTTTTACAGAAAAGCGGCAAGTCTGCAGACAGATGCTGAAACTGCCGGAGTGCTTCAGGATCTGGCGGGAATGGAAGACGACCACAAGGCAAACTTTCAAAACATGAGAGCTGCCGCCAATACTGAGACAACTGTGGACACGGAGTTCGACCCATATCTTGAAAGCCTGACATATCTTAATGCAACTGCAGACGCGCACGGGGGCGAGGGCTCCGTTTCACAGACAGCCGCTTTGACGGGAAATGAATCACTCTCAGATATCCTACAGACCGGCATTGGCCTTGAAAAAGAATCAATTCTTTTCTACATGGGCATAAGGGACAACATGGCCGCAGGGACAAATATAGGAAAACTTGACGAGATTATCTCAGAAGAAAAAAACCACCTGGCCACACTTGCGGCGTTGCGCAAAAAACTCGCATAGAAATGCGAGCCAACCCGCATATCTCACAAAATTCCTGCTGCGAGCGCGGATAGCGCCACTGCGACG
>CAZIXB010000078.1:0-7377 GCA_964543205.1 uncultured Victivallales bacterium | reverse complement strand
CCGCAAGATCGGGTAAAACGATTTGGGCTTGCAATAATAACGCTATCAATTGTTTCTGCCGGAGGAGTGTGAGATAAGCGGGCTGGCGGTTCTACTTATTCTGGCGCGTACGTGACGAGTACAGACGGCATCGTTGGCGACATTCTCATCACCGGATCCATACTTGTCCAGTTCAGTTCAGGAGGCGTCCCCCGGCACGCTCAAACTTGCATGCGTCGACACGGTGACGCTGACCTCGCTCGATCTGGACAAGATTGGCTATGCCTATCTCACCAACGGGAGCAGCGCTTCAATCCTTCCGGGTGCAATCGACGTGTTCGGCGCGACCGGCGCCAGTACGCAGGCAGAAAATTATCAGACCGATCCCTTGCCACCCGGTGTCTTGACCATGGTATTGCCATATAGAAGCAATAAGTGACAAATGAGAGGTATTTTCGAAAAAAATAAAAAAAAATGTTACTTATATGCTTTGTTGTTGAATCATTAATAGGAGGTTTTTGTAACATGGAGCAACTTGTCAGAGCAGCCCAGCGAGGAGACCGAAAAGCCCTGGAAGATCTGGTTTCGCGTTACGAAAAACCAATACGGCTGTATGCGGCCCGGCTTGTGCCAGGCCATTTTACTGCAAAAGATATTGCGCAGGAGAGCTTTCTGACAGCTTTAAAAAACCTTAACAAGTTTGATCCGACACGCGATTTCGGACTCTGGGTTCGGGGCATCGTACGGAATATGGCGCGCAGAGAATGGCAACGCCTGTCGCGGAACAAGGCCAAAATGGAAGATTTAACCAGTCATATCGAGCTTCTTGCAGAAGAAGCCCGCCATGAAGATGAAGCACAGGCAGAGCAAATAGCTGCGCTTAAGCGTTGCATCGGCAAACTGCCGGAGAAGTCCTGCCGATTGCTTCAGTTGATATATGAACTGGGTTATTCACATGCGGAAGTTGCTAAACAGGTCTATTCATCAGTAAACGCGGTGAAACAGGCGATCAGCCGGGTGAGGCGAAATCTTAGAGACTGCGTTGAAGACGAGCTTGGGAAGACGAAAATCAATGGATACTGAAAAGCGAATACTTCTTGAAGCATATCTGGACGGCGAACTAAGCTCTAGGCAGGCTAGGGAATTAATTCATTTGTGCAGACAAGACCCGGATTTCAGAGCTGCGTTAGTGGATGAGTCCGTTTTTTTACAGCAAATTCACATTGCCTTGCACGAACGCAATTTACAGGAAGACAGCAGGGATTTTGCCTCCGAGTGCGTCGATGCCGTGCTGAGCGTAGATGCCACGGATGCAGCCGTGCGGCAAAGAGGAAGACTCTGGAATCATTGGAAACCATTGGCTTTGGCGGCAGGTCTTCTTCTGGTTCTTGGCGTATACGGGCTGTTGCATTTTTCAGGGCAGAAAGCAACACGCGGTCCTATTGTACGCGTTGTTACCGCCAGTCCGGGCGTCACAATCCAAAGTCATGGCCAATCAGCCCCTGTCACAGCGGGAGATGTCCTTTACCCCGACGATAAATTGGTCACAGGAAAAAGCCAGAAAGCAGTTTTGATCCATTCCACAAGTGCAAGCAGATTTAAACTTGGCGAAAATTCCCATTTCACCTTTAAAAATGAAATGCTTGCAAGCCTTGATCAAGGCCGCGTGGATGCCGACTTTCCTCCCGGCAAGTTGAAAGAAACATTTGTTTTTGAAACACCGCATGCTGTGGCTACTGTTATCGGAACCAGATTGTCTCTAAATGTAAATAAGCAGTCGTCACGACTGGATGTATATCGCGGACTGGTGGGTTATCAGCCTGTTCATGACAAAGATGGTCAAATGCTTTATGTGTCTGAAAACGAGTACGCTGTTGCCGAACCCGGCATAAAAATGACTGTTCTTCCTTCCGGTACAGCCTACGAGTCCTTTTCCAGTCTAAGTAGAATCTATTGCGACAAAAAGGTAATCTTTAGAGAGGATTTCGCAAATTCTGTTACCAACTGGCAGCCTGTCGCCGCAACCTATCCTGACGCCGTCGGTTCAGATCCGCGCTTCCGCGTTCTTGGAAAATCATCTGGTCACCTCACGAATTCTGTCAGTGTAACCAACACTCTTGTAAACGGGAAGATATCTCGCGCGCTCAGAATCGAAGACAATGCCGCTGATGACCTGATTTACGGCGTCTTGAATCGATATTCAGAATCTCCCGAATCGTATTCTATAGAAATGAAACTGTTTCAATCAGCCATAGCCGCCAAAAACGATACCCCCGTCAGAAGCATTTTCTCAGCCTACAAGTCTCCGTCTAATGAGAATACTGTTAATATGCTTCCCCATGCTCAGTTTTCCGGCATTCCACACAACAAATGGGTAGATGCTCGTTTTGAATATGTTATAGAACCCGACGGAACAGACAATTTAGAGCTGGATACAAAAATCTTTATAGATGGAAAGTTGAATTCATGGCTGAAGACAAAGGGCGGCCGCGATGAATTCGGGGGCGAAATGCTCATCCTTGCAGCTAACGGCGACATCATGTTGGATAATGTTGTTATTCGCCGCATGGTTCCTAGACGTGTAAACACCGGTTTGCTTGCGCTCTACAGATTTGACGAAGGAGAAGGAAAAGTAATTAGGGATGTTTCCGGCGTTGATGAGCCTCTTGACATGATTATCGGTAAACCCGAATCAGCCCGCTGGAAACAAGGGGCCCTTGCGGTAGAAAAAAATGCAGCTATTCGAACCCAGGCAGCACGGAAAATCGCCTCGGCCTGGCGCCGAGATGGAGAACTTACTATAGAGCTTTGGGTGCGGCCTTTTATAGACAGACCAGGCCAGAACACAATGTCGTCTATCCTTGCCTTAAAATCTAACAGATATCACATCCACTACAGTCAAATTATATCTCCGAATGAGGATAGCACTCCGTCACACCCGAGACATTTTGTTCTGACACTGAGCAAAGACAGGGGGCAGGTCAAGGCCCGTTTCTTTAAGGATAGCAAGCCGCCTTCAGAAAGATCCGAGAACACAGAGAAGCACGATAAAGAACTGGAAGGAGCCCATTCCGTGAAGGAAGCCAGCCTAAGTATCAAAGCAGCAGACGCAACTCTTGCACAAGATTCTCTCCGGTTGCTGCTTCAGGGCGGAAAAGAAGTCGGTAAAACATGGAAGGGTGAATATCACATGCTTGCGGTCTACAATCATGCACTAACGCCCAGGGAAATATGGAGGAATTACCACGCCGGAGCCTTCGCACATCCAGAAACCCAAAATAAGAATATGCAAGTTTTTGAAACGCTTGTCAAAAAGCATGAAAATGTTCTGGATAAGTGATGCGAAACAGTTCACTTCGGACAAATGACACTATTAGGGTTGCGTTGATTTTGACGGTTCGCGAGATTTGGGCCACACGCCGTTAATACAAAAAAGGAGAAACAAATGAATGATGTGAGGGAAAGGTGTTTGTTTATATTGCTGACGATCTTCTTTTGTGTTGCCACAAGCGCCGCGTTTGCTAACGAGCCGCCGGTGGCCGAGGATGTAAGCCGGACTTTCACATGGGTCTCATACAAACAACTGATTATGGTCTTCTGCTGGTCGGATTCCGACGGCGGCAGTTCAACACCAACCTATACGGTCGTTTCCCCCCCCCACATCGGGCAGACTGGAAGTCAGGGGCGATTCAGCCAACTGGGTTGAGGCCGAAGCGGGCACGGAAACAACGTATTATTACTTTTATTATTATCCGGCTACAGGCTTTACCGGTACAGTGTCTTTCGACTGGAAGGTGAATGACGGAATAGACGATTCCAATGTTGCCACCTATACCTTCAACATAGAGCAGCCGCACGCGCCGGAAACTTTCAGCACAAAGACCGTCGTTACCACAAACATCCAGGATGGCGCATTTGAATTTCACCCTCGGCTGTGGGACGAGGATAGGTATAACGAACATGCCATTACCATTCTAGACATGCCGACGAACGGGACGCTCGAGTACAGAGCGGGCTACAGTACATGGGAGCTATTCCAGCAAAACGCAACAGTAAGCAATTTTTATGGTAATGACCTACCGTTATTTCGCTATACGCCGGATGCCGGGTATTCGGGCGAGGACAGTTACACATGGAAAGCCGGAGATGTATGGGGAATTGATTCGGCAACTGCGACGAACAGGCTGTTGATACGCGACGTCGATGATGTGGACGGACTGCTGGTGAACATAGTCGTCAATTCCTCGGTTATGCCGGAAATACAGACAGAGTTAGACCGTCTCAAGACTGACCTTGAGAACGAGGGTTATTCGGCGATTATCAGTTCGCTGCCCGGAACCACGAGCTCTACCGAACTCTGGGAGCATCTCAGTGACATGCATTCCACTAACTGGATGGCCGGAGCCATCCTTGTGGGCAATATGCCTATAACAAAGGGCATCAAATACGGCACAGGCAGCTCCACCGGATATGATACTGACCTGGCTTACTGGTGCATGTCGAAAAAGGGATGGATAAATTTTCTTTATGATGGAAACGGCTCAATGCAGAAACACGCCTACGATATCTGGGTCAGCCGGATGTGGGGTTTATCTTCAAGCGGCGGCTCGCTCCCCTATGGTTCGGAGGCGGAGCTTTTGAAGCGAGCGCTTGACGCCAACCACTACGCCAGAACCGGACAACATCGATTGCCGCATGCAGCTTACTACAACAACACTTTCAGTGAATATGACCTGGCTACGCGACTGAGCAGGCTTGAAGAAGTGTGGCCTGAAGCGAGCCGCGAAGATAACCAGAAAGCATTTAAATACGGCGGCGAATGTCTTCACGAAACTCAACATGGAAGCGCTACTTATTACCATGGGATAAGCATTGACGGCATACACCGTCTTATAGCCCAAGTTCGATTCTGTCTATTGACTTCATGCGGGATCGGAAGGCCCGGCAACATTGCCAACAACCATATATTAACCCGCAATGGAGGCGCTGTTTTCGTCGCCGGCTCCACGACCGTCACCTACTCGGGCGCGTACGATATTACCGATAGTTCCAAAGATGAGAAATTACGCGCCAGACTGCATGCCGGACAGCCGTGGGGTACGGCCCTTGTTTCAGATTATACTTTTGGAGACGATGACAGGGCCGTTTTTTACGGCGATCTTTCGATGCCTGTAATGATGGCTGACTCCAACGCGCTCCCATCGGTATCGTCGCTCTCTGCTTCGCCCTCGTCAGGCACGGCGCCGCTGACGGTTGACTTCACCGCTTCGGTCAGCGATCCGGAGGACAATATCGCGCTTTGCGAATGGTTTTTCGAAGGGTTTGATTACGGGCGCGGTGAAGTGATCGCTACCGATACGGTCTATACAGCCCGCTCCCACACCTATACCCGGCCGCATGTGTATCTCGTGCGGCTTCAGGTTCAGGACAACTACATGGCCGTCGGATATGATCAGGAAACTGTTGTCGTAGCTCCCGACCCGACAAAGCCGCTGCGGGTCAATTGCGGCACGTCCAAGGATATAGAAGAGAAACCAACATACAGGTATGTAACAGGCGCCGATTACACCGATACGGCCACAAACCTCTGGCTGCACGATCAGCGCACCTATTCGGGAACATGGGGCTATACCGGCGACTATAGCGATCGATCATCAAGCAGCCTGGACGTTAAAGGAACCGAGGACGATCACATCTACCAGAGCTGGCGGCGGGAGCCGGTCTACGTGATACCAATATCAAACGGATCATATCATGTCCGCCTGAATTTTGCCGAAATGGAAAAAACTGCCGCAGGCCAGCGAATAATGGATATATCGATCAACGGCGAAATTAAGCTTGCCAGCTACGATATTTTCGCGGAAGTCGGCGCCACGAACGCTACAGCAAAAGCCTGGGCGATTGATGTTACCAACGATACCATAAAAATTGCTGTCAGCCAGGCGGCGGGGTCGCCCTCTCTGCCCATTCTTAACTGTTTTGAGATCATTCCGCTGGCGGACGCGACCAACAATCCGCCGACAATTGACGACTTTGATCCGGCAACACCTTATACGATGGATGAAGGAACCTCCGCTGTATTCAGTGTAACAGCAAGCGATCCTGATGACGATTTTCTGAATTACGAATGGCATCTTGATGGAGAGAGGATAGATAGAGCCACGGGTTATGCCTATGAATATACACCCGATTACTATTCGCAGGGCTCGCGCGCGCTGAGTGTTCGGGTGGGCGACGCCATGGGCGGAAGCGTTACGCAGACCTGGAATATTTCCGTGCAGAACGTCAACGGCCCGCCTATTGCCGACAACCAGAGGGTGTATACGCCATGGGAATCTGTCGCCATAACCCTGACAGCAGCCGATCCGGACGATGATCCGCTTGACTACGCCATTGTTTCCGGACCCGACCACGGTTCATACGTCGGTACGCCGCCGAATATAACCTACACGCCCGATCCGGCGTTTACCGGCGGAGTGGATCACATTACCTTCGAGGCGTCCGACAACAACGGCGGCAGCGATCAGGGTGTGGTGAGCATCTATGTGCAGTACAGTCTTGCCGGATACTGGAAGCTCGACGACGGAAGCGGAACTAATGCGGTTGACAGCTCGCATTTCGGTAACGACGGAACGCTTCACGGAGATGCCGAATGGGTGACAGGGACCAACGGTGGGGCCGTGTACTTCGACGGCAGCGGGGACTGGCTGTCCATGCCCAATGTGCTTGACATGGGTTCCGAAGACAACTGGTCCGTCATGATGTGGTTCCAGCTCGACCGTCTTCCGAGCGCCTCGGACGATGTCTTTCTATGGACATCGGATGATTCCATGCTGTACGTGGACAACGACGACAGAATCAAGGCTTACAACGGAGACAAGCTGGACAGCGGCTTCACGGTGCAGACCGGGGTGTGGTATCATGTAACAGGAGTCCACAGCGGCAACAGCTACACCATTTACGTAGACGGACAACAGGAAGCGTGCAGTTATAACTGGAATTTCTCCGTATCCGGGTCGGGTTATACGATATTTGACGAGAAAAGCGGTTTCTGCGGCAAAGGCACGCTCGATGACGTTCGGGTATACAACATTGCCCTGACCGAATCGGAGATAAACGATATCATAGCCGGCATGTCGGCTGTTACCCACACGATAACGGCAACGGCCGGCGCGGGCGGCTCTATCATTCCCGGCGGCGAGATCTCGGTTGTCGAGAGCAACGACCAGTCGTTTGCAATATCCGCCGATCTTGGCTACAGCATATCCGACGTCCTCGTGGACGGCTCGTCGGTGGGCGCGGTGTCGGGGTACACGTTCACCAACGTCACGGCAGATCACACGATTGACGCCAGTTTTACATTTGTGCCCGACACCGAAGCCCCGAGCGTTCCGCAGG
>CAZIXB010000077.1:0-7391 GCA_964543205.1 uncultured Victivallales bacterium | reverse complement strand
GCTCTGAATTGGCATACCAATCGGCTTTGGCAACAGCATCGTATACAAATTTTGCTCTCTTGAACTGGTCCATGCCCTTGTTGCGGGCTTCTTCTGAAAGGCCGCAACCGGACAATTTGATCCCGCTTTTAAGCAGGTAATTGCCGGCGCTGAATGCAGCATCAGCGGCGTTGTTGTTGGGTATGTCCAGGTAATCGAGCACAGGCAGGAGTTGCGGGACAATCAGTGTTGCGGCCCGGCCCCACTCCCTGGCCCATACGGCCTTGTTTATTTCTCCCATGTCGAAATCAAGTTCGAAATTGGCAAATTTGATATCATTTATATTAATCTTGTCTTTACTGCTCGACGAGCCGGCTTTTCTATATTTAAGCACGGGGCCGTCTCTGCCGGTAAGGACAACGTTATCATCCGTGTTTTCGGTTACGATCCTTGCCTTGGCTTCCGGGGCATTATCCGCGGCATGCGCGCAAAGAGCGGCTGTTAGCGCGAAAGCGACAAAAAATGTCGGCAGCGCTTTCACTCTTGATAAAGGTTTTCTTTTTTTTGCTCCGTTTTTCATAAGCTCCTCAATAATTTCCTGGCCTCTTTTCCTTCGGGAGTATCTGCCAGGTCGGAAACTGAAAGCATTTGCGTCAATGTCTCTTTTGCCTTGTCAAGCTTGTATAAACGCCCAAGACACTTGGCCCGCTGGAGGTAGGCCTTGGCGGTCCACTGGGTATAATGCGAATAAAGCAGATATATTCTTTCGTAGTAGGCGCATGCGCGTTCGTACTGATTCTGTTTGCGAGCTGCTTCGCCCCTTCCGTAAAGAGCTGCAGGGAAGAGAGGGCCCTTCCATTCTCTCACGCTCAGCACGTCCTTGAAACAGTCCTCCGCTTTTTTGTAATCCCTTTTGTCTATATAAAGATTGCCAAGCATCACGAGCGCCTGGCCGGCTTCAGAACTGGACGCAAAAACCTCCCTTATAACCCCCAGATGTTTGATTGCAACGTCAAATTTTTTCTCTTCTATTGCCCATTTGGCCAGGGTCATTCTGGCAGTGAGCGCATAATCCGTTTCGGTAAAGTCGTCTATGAGTTTCCTGGACGCCTTCACGGCCAACTCGTTCATGCCAAGGCGGGCAGCTTCGTCGGCCATAAGCTCAAGCACTGCGGCAGAAGCATATTCCAGATTTTTTTCTTTGAGCAGGTTATCCAGAAGCATTTTCTTTTCTTGTTCCTTCAGGTTGGGCTTGTAAAGATAAGCCCGGATGAGGCGCAGACGCAAAGGCAGTCCGTCTTCTCCCTTGTTTTCCTGCATGATTGTGCCAATGCTTTTCCATGCTTTGAGTTGCGTTTTTCTGTCCACGCCTTTTGTCTTGCCGATCCATTCTTCAAGTATCATATCTATGCCAAGCTGCATCCTGTCTTTGCCGTATTTGACGATGCTTTGTTCATAGTATTTTAAAGCGCCTTCCTTTTCCCCGGTCTGCCATAGGGCCCTTCCGATCCAGTAGATAGCCATTGGAATGTTCGACCCTTCGCGGTTCTTGCGAATATACCTTTTGAAATGACTGATCATTTTCTCGTAATCATTGTCATCATTCATCATTTCCGCGGCATGGAAGGCGCAATAGTTATAAAGTTCGATGTTCAGATCCTTATAATCCATTGCCCGCTGAAAACGCTGCACGGCGTTCTTGATGTTTCCATAAGTTCCGGAAATATCGCCAAGCATCATGTAAGCTTCCCCGGCAAGAATGCTTTCAGGATATGTTGAGACAAATGAAAGGAGTTTCTTTTCGGCTTTTTCGAACCTGCTCAATCCGTAATCGCAGACAGAGCGCCGGAACGTTGCATCCTCAATATAAGTTGAACCAGGGTAGTCTGCGATATAGTGGCTGAATACCGGATATGCTTCTTCGTATTTCTTGTCGAACAGATACGACATGCCTATCCAGTAAGTGCCTTCCTCGGTTCTTTCGTTGCCCGGATATTTTTTGTTCATCCGTTCGAGCCATTCGACGGCGTCCGCGAACTTCTCCTCCATAAAGGAGGCGTACCCGATAAGAAACATGCACTCGGCTCCGGCCTGGTGTTTCGGGCGTTGCTGCAAAACCTTGGTCAGGTGTCTGATAACTTCCGGCCAGTTCTGAAGCTGTGCGTACATCTGGCCAACCGTCAGGCTCACGTCGTCATAATATTCCCCGGCGGGAAATTCCTTCAGATATTGTTTGCCGAGTTCAAAAGCTCTGTCCCATGGTCGGATTTGTGTTGAACAATGAAAAGCAAGGAAAAGAGCTTCTTCTGATTGCTGGTCATCCGCTTCCTGGTACAGGTAAAGGAAAAGTTCTCTTGCTTCTCTATAACGCCTGGTCTCCATGTAGCTGCGCGCGATCCGGAAGAAAAGTTCTATGTCATAGTTGTCTATAGAATCAAGAGCTTCAATTTCAGTCTCAATTTCCCCTGTCAACTCCTGATTGCGCATTAACTCGCGATACTTGCCCTGGGTTCGCTTCAGTATTTCGCCGCGGCGGTTAAGATGCTCCAGGTACTGCATGCTGCGCACGGCGAGCATATCATGCGGATATATCAACCTGTAAACCCATAACGCGTCCCTGTACCTTTCTTCGGCAAACAGCATATCTGCTGCTTCCAGCGCTGCCACATTGTAAGCCACGCTCCATGAGGCAAAAGAATTGGGTTGCAGCAGGTAAGGGACCAGTTTGTATACCTTTTCCAGGTCCATTTCCTTAAGGTAGGCAATGGTAAGAAGTGTAGCAGCCCAGCTCGACCGCAAGACGTCGGGTGAAACGCGATACAACTCATTTAATAAAGGTATCGCATCTTCCCAGTTGTCTTCAGCCAGATAGCATCGCACCATGGAGCCGAGTATGTCTGCCTGCCAGTCCAGGCTGAGCTTGTTCTCATATATTTTCCTGATTTTTTCATAATCCTTTAAAGCCTTTGAGAACTTGCTTCTGAAACGAAGACCGTCGGCTATGTAAACCGAAGCCTCTATAACCTTGGGGCCGTGGGAGTGGTTTTTCAGGTAATCATTGAAGGCGTCATCGGATTTTTCAAACTGTCCAATAAGGAAATAACACAATCCCAGGTTGAACCTGACAGTTGCCATTTCTCTGCGTATCCGTGTATCCTTGCTGTCCCCGAACCAGGAAAGAAGCTGCTCAAGATAAATGATGGCATCATCGTAAGCCCCCTGCGCCAAAGCCTGGTGAGCCTTTTGCCTGACTTCCCGGGGGGAGTCCTGCGCCCTGGCGGCTGTTGCGCTAAGAAAAAACATACATGCGAGCAAAACGGCGGCCAGGCAACCTGACGCCGAAAAACGGAGGGAGGCGCAATACCTGTCCGCAAGCTTATTCCCTGCAAGTGTATACTTTGCTCTAAACATATCAGGAAATTTAACAGATGAGCATGCCAAAGTCAATCAGAATGCGCCTGGTAATTTTAGAAATCCGGGCGGAAATTGAGCTGATCGGATTTCTTAACTCATTATGCTCCAATTGGTTGACTTGCGGATATATGTTGCCGGGATGCATCTGAGACAGCAGCATTTTTCTTCATATTGTTTTTTGTGAAACTCCTGAATATCCGACAGTTACTTCTATATTTTCTTGCTTGTGCCGCGGCGGTTTTTGCTTATTGTTGTGCTTACAGCGGGGATATGTCTTATGGATGAAGCCAATCCTGAAGACCGTGCCGGACTGCCTTGCAGGCGGTGTTTTGTGCGGGGCGCAGGATTCGAGCACAGAAAGGTAAGCCTGATGCCTTACAGAATAGAAAAGAAAGATGGTTATGTAGAAGTGCTCCTTGACGGCAATTTCACGGCAATGGAGATTTTGAAAGCGGTAAAAATGCTGAGCACAGAGGATCCCAGGAAGGAAATACCGGATTTATGGGTCATCCCGGAGGGACATCTGGTTTCCGCAAACTGGCACACAATTATTGTCAAGGGCATTCAAAAATTGTGTCCGCCAGACATAGTGGGCAGAAGAAGCGCTGTTGTTGCCTCGAACGAATTTTACAAGGCTCTTGTCGGTATGTACTGCTGCGAAGCGGAATCATTGCCTTACAGTATCCGCGTTTTTACATCCCGGGAGGCTGCCGAACAGTGGCTAATGGATGGAACCTGAAAGACAGAATATGATTTGAACCTTTTGGCGGCCAGGGGCGATTATAACGCTCAGTAAGATGGCCTGATTCCGGGCGCAAGCTAATAGAAACGGAGGAAAGTATGGTTGCCAGGGTTATGAAACGGAAAATTTTTGCTGGTATATCCGCGGTGGCGGCAATGGTTTTTGCTGTGGCTTCAGTTGCTCAGGAACCGGAAGAGGAGGCAGGCGAGACAACCGTGCCGGGCGTTATTGTAACGGGCACCCGCCTTGCCCGTGAGCCGGTTGACCAGCCTTACGCATTTTATCGCACAACGCAGGGGGAACTGAAAGAACGGGTGGGCAGGACTATACTGGATCGTCTTAATTACGGACCGGGTGTTTTTATTCAGCGAACAGCGCCCAACCAGGCCAGTCCTTATATCCGCGGACTCACCGGCGAGCAGACTCTGCTGATGATTGACGGTGTGCGCCTGAGCCATGCCCTCATGCGTCCGGGTCCTAATCAATACGCGGCGCTGGTTCCAGGCATGAGCGTGGATGCGCTTGATGCCATCCTGGGATCGTCTTCGGTTGTAAACGGTTCAGACGGACTGACAGGAGCGCTGGATTACCGGCTGGCTCCGGCTGGCCGCGGCGTGTCAACACCGGTATCGCCCTGGATTGCGTCGAGAGTGGATTCGGGCAACGGTGGAACTATCAGGGCCGGTCTGGACGGGGTTGTCCGCGACTGGGCCTATTCGCTGGAATTTGGCGGGAGCGCTTTTCATGACCGGGTGGGCGGAGACGATTTCCGTGATCACGTATTCAATTCGCGCCGGGAAGCTTACGAAGAAATTCCCAACACTGCTTACGACGGGATTGAGGCCGGGTTGCGCTTGGCATATTCGGGAATGCCGGATCATTTTCTGGAACTGGACGCCGGGCACACAAGGCAGATCGACGCACCGCGTCCCGGTGGTTACGCGGAGAACTCGGGAGATCCTTCCCGCCTGTTCCGCTATTTCGATCCCCAGGATTTCAGCTTTGTTCATTTGCGCGACACCTGGGAAACGGGCGCGGGCCTTGTTTCCAGGTTGCAAACGACCTTATGGTGGCATCAGTTCGGGGAAGAACAGTTTCGGGCTTCCATTCGCGATTTCGGATCGGTGTCCCAGCGCGTTCGCCGCCGCGAATACGACGATAAGCTTAACGCTTTCGGCACAGACGTGCAGGCTACTACGATGCTTGGCGCCGAAAAACAGCATGAGCTTACATGGGGCGGCACAGTGATACACGAATTCACAGACAACAGCTACAGAGAGTTCCGTTCGCCGGCCGGTGTTGTTGATCCAGCGCTGGTTCAGCCTTACCAGCGGGAGAACTGGCCCAATAAAACCTCGGTATCCGACGACAGCTCCTACGATACACTGGGCCTTTTTGTCCAGGATAACTGGAACCTCACCAGGCAGCTGAGCCTGCTTGCCGGCGCTCGTTACAGCAGGCATGAGTGGTCGTTTGGAGACGTGGATGGCGACGCCTCGGATATTACCGGGAGCATGAGGGGCATGTTCGATATTACGCCAAACCACAAGCTGTTTGCCGGTTTTTCCAGGGGTTTCCGGGCGCCGAACCTGAAGAATCTGGACGGCGCGGTAGACCGTGGCTCCAGCGGTGTGCCGGCTCATGGGAATCCCGATCTGGATCCCGAAATTAGCTACACCTGGGAAGGCGGATGGAAATGGCAGGATGGCCGCAACAACGCGGCTGTTACGGTTTTTAATACCGAAATTGACGACCTTATTCAGCGCAACTTCTCCGGCGGCGGGGAATTCACAAACGTGGAAGGAGCGGATATCCATGGTTTCGAGTCGGCCTGGGATTATGGGCTGTATTTCGGCTCCGGCAAAGGAGGAAAACGGCGTCTTGCCGTGATCGGCTCTGTTTCGCTCGTGGATGCAACCCGGGATATTCCCGTTGAATCTGGCGGCATTTTCGAGGATAACATATCCCGCGCCAACCGCCTTTACGGCCGCATCGGCCTGAAATACGAGCAGAACCGAAACTGGTGGGGACTTGCCCGGGTCCGGTGGCACGACGACTATGACGATGTTGCAACCCATCCAAGCGATGCTGATGCCGATGATATCCGCCTGACAATTGCCGGCGATCCGGACGGAAGCATGCCTGGATACAGTGTGCTGGACCTTGTGTGCGGGTGGAGGAGTTCTGACGGAAACCGTGAGATCAGCTTCTTCATAGAGAACGTTGGCGACGATACGTACCGCGAGCCGGGCAGCGGCGTGGATGGCGTGGGGCGGAGCGTGGGGGTTTCCGCTTCTGTGCGTATGTAATGTGTAAGCTAATTGCAAACTCGCAGCAGCGCTCTCCACGCTCTCACTACGAAATCCTGTGAGATATGCGGGCTAAAGGGTAGAGCGTTGGGTGACGGCAGACTCTTCCGGGCTGAGGGACATAAGCGCCATTGATGTGCTGTAGAGTTTGCCTCCAGCCTTGCTCCATTTGTCGTTGGCGGGCCATGCTCCGTCATTGCCTTTGACGGCTTCTTGTCTTGCCAGGATAGCGGCTCCGGTTTCAGTGAGCGCGTCTTTAAACCGCGTGGCGTCCATCCCGTTTAATGCGGCAACATAAAAGAATGCGCCATAATAATCCCGGGGTTTACTTTTGGCGGCCCGTGCAACTCCGCGCTGCACTTTCCCGGCCAGTTCATCATCAGCCAGTATGCGCAGGCGGCCGGCCGAGCTCAGGCAATATGCTCCCATCATGGTCAAGGCTCCGGGCCCTTCAGGATAGTCCCCGGGCTGATGGTAGCCGAAAAGACCTTTGTCATTGACTGTTCCAGACATCCATGCCAGTCCTTTCCGGGCTGGAAGCAGATACTCGTCCCAGCCAAGAGCCGCGGCAGCCAGAAGGGATTGCACCTGCCACGAAGTTATGGAAGTGTTGGATTGTGAGCGCGATGTATTATCATAGCCCCAGCCTCCAGATGGGGACTGGCGGCTGCGAATGAAAGAAAGGGCGAGCTCGATCGGCTCGCTCAGTTCGGCCTGGCCGGTTGAGGCTAAAATCTTTAGGAGCGCAAGCGTGGCTATACCCTGGTTATACATCACCCCGTTGAAATCTTTTCCGAAGCGTCCCTCTTTGCTTTGCTGTGCCGCCAGGAACCGGCCTGCCCGAACCAGCGAAGCGGTACGCGCCTCGCCGTTGTCGAGGACTCTTGCCACAGCCATTGCCGCAAGCCCGTTCAAAGCGGGCGAATACTCGGCTTTGCCGCCGAACC
>CAZIXB010000076.1:0-7423 GCA_964543205.1 uncultured Victivallales bacterium | reverse complement strand
CCAATATCGGCAGGCTGCGGGAATATGACGAAGTGAAATTTGTGATAGGCGACAGGAAAGATTATGAATGGGCTGTTGATGTGACATGCAGCCATGGGCTTATTTCCCGGTGCGGCTCTGTTTTTATGACTCCTGTATGGGGCGAACTTGAATACGGGACTCTTGCTGAATGGATTATGAAAGATGGCCATGGTGTCAGGTTGGGAATGCAGCTTCACAAGATTGCGGGCATCAGATGAATGATAAAGCGATTGTAGACAGGGCGGTGATTCTTGTTTCCGGAGGACTCGATTCGGCCACTCTCATGCAGTATGTGAAACAGAGGCAAGGTGTTGCAAGGATTGATGCCTTGACTTTTCTGTATGGTCAGAAGCATGTCAGAGAGATCGAGACGGCTGAATTTCAGGCTGAAAAAGGCGGATGCGAACGGCACGAAATTATTGATCTTTCATGTCTATCGGCTGTATTCAAGGGCGGTTCATCTTTGATTGACGCTGGCATGGACGTTCCGGATCTGGCGGAATTGTCTGAAGAGGAGCGGCGCCAACCTTCGACTTATGTGCCGAACAGAAATATGATATTTCTTTCTATTGCAGCTGCTTATGCAGAGAGTAGAGGGATTGAGACTGTGTTTTATGGCGCTCAGCTGAGCGATGAATATGGCTATTGGGATTGTACATCGGATTTTATTAATGCTATGAACCGTACCTTGCGGCTCAACAGGCGCAGACCCGTCAAAGTCAAGGCGCCTTTTGCGGGGATGCGTAAATTTGAAGTTGTGCGCCTTGGCTATGAATTGGGAGTGGACTTTTCGGAGACCTGGACCTGTTACAGGGGGCGGGAGAAACCTTGCGGGCAGTGTCCGAGCTGTGTCGAGCGGCGTGTGGCCTTTGAAAAAGCCGGCATGGATGATCCGGGAGGAAGCGTTAAAAAGGGCGCGTGAGCGAGGCATGCGGGTTAGCAGTACGGGGCGCTTTGCGCGAGTTGAAGCCATAGCGAACAATAGCCGCGTGTAAGACTTGGAAAATGGGGCGGGTGAAAATTTGCATTGAGAGAAAGAATAAACAGGAGGCAATTGGCATGGCGAATATTGTGTTGATAGGGGGGCAATGGGGAGATGAAGGAAAGGGCAAGATAATTGATGTTCTTACGGAAGATTCGGATGTGGTGGTGCGTTACCAGGGGGGCAATAATGCCGGTCATACTGTCAAAGCCGAGCAAAGGACGCAGATTCTGCATTTGGTGCCTTCGGGAATTCTTCATGCCGGTAAAATTTGCGTGATAGGCAACGGAGTTGTGGTTGATCCGCTTGCCCTGCTCTCGGAGATAAAAGGTTTACAGGATATCGGCGTCAAGTTTGATGGCCGGTTCTTTATCAGCGACAGGGCGCATGTTGTCTTTCCCTATCACCGCGAGCTGGATGCGGCCCGGGAGAATTATCGCGAGGATAAAGACAGGATCGGCACTACCAAGCGGGGCATAGGGCCGACTTATGGCGAGAAGGTTTCCCGCCGCGGTCTAAGGATGATAGACCTGATTGATTCGAACTTTCCTGCTATGGCCAGGGAACGGATTGAAGAGGGCAATACGCTTATCAAGGCGTTAGGCGGAAAACCCGTTGATGTTGACGGAACTATAAGCAGTTATCTTGACGCTGCTGCGGCTCTTTCGCCTTATGTGGCTGACTCTTTCACATTGTTGGATGATTGCGCAAGGAAGGGGCGGAATATATTGTTCGAGGGGGCGCAGGGCACTATGCTAGACATTGATTTCGGGACTTATCCGTATGTTACATCTTCCAACGCTACTTCGGGCGGGGCGTGCACTGGAGCCGGCTTTGCTCCGCACAGGATAGACCAGGTTTTCGGGGTCATCAAGGCATATACCACAAGGGTGGGAGAAGGTCCGTTTCCTACCGAGTTGACTGATGATACAGGGAAAGCTCTGAGGGAGAAGGGCGCGGAATTCGGCGCTACTACGGGCCGCCCAAGACGCTGCGGATGGTTTGATGCGGTTGTGGCGCGATACTCTGCGATGGTCAACGGGGTGGACATGTGGGCAGTGACGAAGCTCGATGTGCTGGACGGCCTGGAGAAAATAATGATTTGCACGGGTTATGAATGCGCCGGGGAGAAATTCTCGACGATCCCGGCAAATGCCCGGATGCTTGCCAACTGCAAGCCGATTCTGGAAGAGATGGAAGGCTGGTCTGAATCCACAAGCGGCGTACAGGAGTATGATAAGCTTCCCAGGCAGGCCAAGAATTATGTTGCCAGGATCAGCGAGCTTACTGGCACACCTATAAAGTTGATTTCGACTGGCCCTGGAAGAGAGAGCACGATTTCGTTGAGCATTGGTTGACAGGGTAGAAGGGGTCATTGGTAGCTACGGCGGGCGCGGCCACGCCTACGCTCAGATAGCTTCGGCGGGCGCGGCCACGCCTACGCTCAGGTAGCTACGGCGGGCGCGGCCACGCCTACGCTCAGATAGCTTCGGCGGGCGCAGCACGGAATGTTCAATGATCAAGGGGGAGAAGCGGGGAATGGCTGTTATTTTTGAGTTTGCAGGTGTGCAAGTATTTTTATGAGCAGGGAACCAGAAAAGAAAACGCCGCGGCATGTTGCGGTTATTATGGATGGGAACGGACGTTGGGCCGCAATGAGGAAGCTGCCTCGATTGCGCGGGCATGAAGAGGGCGCCGAGTCGGTAATATCCATTGTTCGCGCATGCAGGGATGCCGGGGTGGAATATCTGACGCTTTATGCGTTCAGCAAGGAGAACTGGTCAAGGCCCCGAGCAGAGGTTTATGGATTGATGGATATTCTCCTGCGGTTTCTCAGGCAGAAGGAGCATGAGTTGCATGATAACCGGGTGAGGCTGCGGGTTATCGGACGGATTGGAGATCTTTCAAAGGCCGTACAGAAAGAGCTGCAAAGAGTGCAGGATGCAACCCGGGATTATAAAGGAGGAACCGTGGTATTCGCATTGAGCTATGGCGGCAGATCCGAAATTGTGGATGCCGCCAGGCAGATTGCGTTACGTGTCAAGTCAGGCGAGATTGAACCTGGGGAGATAGACGAGGCCATGATTTCGCAGAACCTGTATGCTCCTGATATTCCCGACCCTGACCTGCTGATCAGAACCAGCGGCGAAATGAGGGTCAGCAATTTTCTGCTCTGGCAGATTTCGTATGCGGAATTATATGTATCTGATGTTTTATGGCCGGATTTTCGCGAGGAGGAGTTCGTGAAGGCTCTTGCCGAATATTCACGAAGAGACCGGCGTTTCGGGGGGAGGAAAGGATGAGCTTTGTTGTTTGCGGGATTGTAAAAGGGAAGGCGCCCTTTCCATGTTGAAGCAGAGGATTATCAGCGGTCTTTTTTTAGCGGGCGGGTTTATTCTGGTTGCCACCCTGGCCCACCCGATTGTGGCATGGCTGCTTCTTATTGCCATTTCATCCATGGCCCAGATGGAATTCTATTCCATAATTAACGTGGCGGGTATTCCTGTTTTTCGCGGGGTGGGCACCTTATGCGGGGCGGCTCTGATTTCGGTTACTTATTACTGCGCCGGTCCTGGTCTCGAAAATATTGCGCTGGCTTACAGGTGGGAACAGCTTGTTCTTACCGCCGCGTTGATGGCAGTTTTTGTCCGGCAGTTTCCGCAGAAACACAACAATCGCCCGCTGGCGACGGTAGCCTGCACTCTGCTGGGGATCTGGTATGTTCCTTTCCTTTTTAATTTCTTTACCCGGCTGGCTTTTTTCTGGGATGCGGAACTTGACGGCAGGACAATAGGGACAACAGGGATAGCGCTGCTGATTTATCTGGTGGCAGTTGTCAAGTTTACAGATGCGGCGGCATTTTTTACCGGAAAATATCTTGGACGCAACAAGTTGTTCCCCAGAATATCACCGGGCAAGACATGGGAAGGATTTGCGGGTGGGCTGGCCGGAGGTGTGTTGATTAGCTTTGTTATTCTGTGGATTTCCGGTTTCAATCTTGGGAGAATATCTTTCGGACCTGGTCATGCGGTGATCTGCGGGTTGTTGCTTTCTGTTGCGGGTGTGGCCGGAGACATGTTTGAGTCTCTATTAAAAAGATCCGCCGGAATCAAGGATTCCGGCAAGGTGGTGCCCGGCATGGGCGGGTTTCTTGATATACTGGACAGTTTGCTGTTTGGGGCTCCTGTCTTGTATGCTTATATAGTTTTTTTTGCGCAATAAGCGGAGAATGGCGGGCACAATGCCTGCTTGTGTGTTATGGATGGAGTTAAGAACATAGTGTTGCTGGGGAGCACCGGCTCGATCGGGGAGAATACGTTGAATGTTGTCCGCGCTCTTGACGGGCGGGTTGTTGTAAAGGCCCTGGCGGCCAACAGCAACTGGGAGCGAGCGCTTGAGCAGGCCCGGGAGTTCGGCGTTGAGGAAATTGCGTTAAGCGATGAAAAGAGCGCTGAGGCATGTTCGCAAAGCGGGCGCGAATTTGTTGTGCGCAGCGGACCGGAGGGCGTTGCCGGGCTGGCTGCGCGCGAGGATGTTGATCTTGTGGTTTGCGCCATAGTGGGGATTGCAAGTCTTAAGCCCGTGCTTGGCGCCTTACACGCCGGAACTGATGTGGCGTTATCCTCAAAAGAAGCCCTGGTTACTGGCGGCAGTATAATCAAGCAGGCGCGCATGGAAAGCGGAGCAAAGCTGTTGCCGGTTGACAGCGAACACAGCGCGATTTTTCAGTGTCTGTGCGGCAACGCTGGCGGTTTGGAAAACGCTTCTATCGGCGAGTTTGTAAACCGGTTGATTTTGACTGCTTCCGGAGGGCCCTTCGGGGCGTTGCCGGATGTCGACCTGGAGAAGGTTTCGATTGAACAGGTTCTGAAGCATCCGAACTGGGATATGGGAGACAAGGTTACCGTTGATTCTGCCACGCTCATGAACAAGGGGCTGGAGATCATGGAGGCCCACTGGCTGTTTGACACGCCGTTGGATCGGATTGGCGTGGTGATTCATCCAGAGAGCATTGTTCACTCGCTTGTGGAGTTTGTGGACGGTAATATGTTGGCGCAATTGTGCATGCCTGACATGCGATATGCCATTCAGTACGCGCTTACATTTCCAGAACGTGTGAACGCGGGGCTTAAGGGTCTTGACCTTGCGGATATAGGGAAGCTGACTTTCACTGAGCCTGACAGTGGAAGATTTCCGTGTCTGGATCTTGCCAGGCGCGCAGCCGTAATTGGGGGGACGATGCCGACTGTTCTGAACGCCGCAAATGAAGTTGCCGTGGAAAGATTTCTGGCTGGCCGGATCAGGTTTCCTGAGATATGGAAAATGGTGGAAAAAGTTATGGACAGTCATCATAAAGTTGAAGAGCCTGATCTTTGCGGCATAATGGAAGCAGATGAGTGGGCGCGAAAGTTTCTGAAAAATAAGGGGGATTAAATTGGGAGTTATTCAAAGTATCTGGGACGTGCTTATACTGGTTGTTCTTTTCAGCGCAACCATATTTGTTCACGAGTTCGGCCATTTTCTGGCGGCTAAAAAGCTTGGCATGGTTGTGGATGTATTTTCCATCGGGTTTGGCCCGGCTATCTGGAAGAAGAAATACAGAGGTGTAACGTACAAAATTTCCATTATACCGCTGGGCGGTTATGTTGCCTTGCCGCAGCTTGACCCCGCTGCGATGTCGGGGGTGCAGGGCAAGAACAGCGATAATGGAGAGGCAGGCGATGAAAATGAAACCCGGCAGCGGGAACTTCCGCACATTTCGCCCTGGAGCAAAATCCTGGTCTCGCTTGCCGGGTCGGTGGGCAACATACTTTTTGCCATTGTTTTCGCTTTGATTATATATGCGAATCCCGGCGCTGTTACCGGTTCGGATTCTGCCCGCATAGGGGCTGTAGCCACAAACAGCATTGCTTACCAGAGGGGTATTCGTCCGGGCGACCGGATTAAGGCTGTGAATGGAAAGGAAGTAAACAGCTGGTATCGATTCCAGGAGGAGACTGTTCTTGGAGTCGGCAAAGACGGAGAGGTTAAGCTTACGCTGGAATCCGGCGGTTCAATGCGAGAGATTCATGCCCCCGTTGCAACCAATAAGCTTGCCTCTGGAACTATACCCGGCGTTGAAAGAGCGAGGCAATGCGCAGTTACTAACGTGGCGGAAGACAGCTCAGCCTATCGCGATGGTTTAAGGGAAGGAGACGTGATAGAGGTCCTCGACGGCAAAGACGTGGCAAGCTGTGAGCACCTTCAATATCTCACTGAAGGCAGAGAAGGCCAAACTGCGCAGGTTACCGTGAACAGGGGCGGTGAGGAGCTGATGCTTGATCTTGAATTGCCGATAGAAGGCGTTGCGCCGAAGGGTAAATGCCTGATAGGGGGAGTACTTACAGGCACATCGGCGGACAAGGCTGGATTGAAGGCCGGTGACGTAATCCTGGAGCTTGACGGGATTCCCATTGTCAACTGGCGGCAGTTTATTGAAAAGGTCAACAAGCTGAAAGGAGAGACGGTTTCAATAGTGGCGCTTAGGGGCGATGACCTGGTTAAGACGGAAGTCACGCCCGAGTATGACGAGGAAACGCAGCGCGCCTTGATAGGCATTAGACTTGGTGTCAGACCAAAGCTGCCATGGATGACATACAGGAATCCTGCAAGGCAGTTGGCCAATGATGCAATGGCTATTGTGCGTGTATTGGGCGCTTTGTTGACTCCCTCAAGTTCCGGTGGAGCCGCAAAGGCTATCGGCGGTCCCTTTATGATTATTATGACCTTATGGGTATCTATCAAGGTAAGTGTGCTCAATGCTGTGGGATTTCTCCGGTTTCTTAATATAAACCTGGCTGTTTTGAACCTTCTGCCGATTCCGGTTCTTGACGGGGGCCACATCATGTTTTCGCTGTGGGAAGGAATCACGAAGAAGCGTATTAACCCCAGGTTTATCAATATACTGGTAAATATTTTCATGGTTCTATTGCTTGGACTTTTTCTCCTTATAACGTTCCGGGATATTGACCGGTGGTTCAGCCGGGATGAGGATGTGAAAGTGGAAGAACGGCAAGCGGAAGGTGATAAGAGCGGGTCTGGTTTGTGAGAGGCGAAGGCGGGCCATTGGCAGCTTCCTGAGCGAAGGAGGGTAGGAATATCCAATATCCAACCACGCCTTCGCTCAGATAGCTACGGCGGGCGCAGCCACGCCTTCGCTCGGGTAGCTACGGCGGGCGCGGCGCGGTACGGAATGTTTAATTATCACGAAGCGGAAAAACTGGAAAACTACGAATTTCTGTAGGGAATTGATGAAAGTTTTATCTATAGAGCGCAGAAAGACCAGGCGGATTTATGTTGGTTCCGTGGCCGTGGGCGGTGGGGCTCCTGTTTCGGTTCAGAGCATGACAAAGACCGACACTCGCGATGTCGACGCAACGC
>CAZIXB010000075.1:0-7460 GCA_964543205.1 uncultured Victivallales bacterium | reverse complement strand
CAGCTTGCTTCACTAATCAAAAATGAATCAAAGCCGCCGTATAACAGAGACCAGGTTTCAGCCATTGCCATGACATGCACTGCCAGAGAGCAGACTGCCGAAGAAGCTGAATCAACTCTGGTTGAGATAAAAAAGTACCGGTATCTGAACCAGGAGTTGATGAAAAAGAAGCGTCCGTCGCACCAGGCTGTTGTGGTAAACGTTACCAGCTTCGGCATGTTTGTTGAGCTGGAGGATATTGATGTCCAGGGATTGGTTCACATATCAGACATATCCAGCAAGTATGTTCGCTATGATCGAAGGTATCAAGCGCTGAGGGCGGGGAAGAAATCATATAAGCTGGGCAGCAAATTGAAAGTTTGTGTGCAGTCTGTGAATTTTGAGGAACGAAAAATAGACTTCAAAATCGTTTCGCCGGCGACATAGAAATGAACGCGGAATTTCCAATGATGAAGGGGAAAACAAAAAGGAGATACAATGACGGAATCAAATAAGAAGGCTATCTATTTTAAGCAAAAGGATGGCGGGCCGCAGGAGTTTTTTGACGCTGTGGCAGAGCTTCCAGGCCTTGAACTGGAGTGTATTGAGAACTGGGAATCAATGGACGAGGATGCTTTACTCGAACGCATACGCCAGGCTGATATTGTTCTTGCTTCGCGCGCTCCCCGGATACCCGACAAGGTGGCTGATGATCCCGGCAAATTGAAATATATTTGTTATTTGCATGGAACTATGTGGAAGGTTATCGGGTTGCCCATTATCCGTTCGGACATAAAGGTTACCAACTGGGGCAACCGCAGCGGTTATGGCCTTGCGGAGAATTCCCTGGCGCTTTTGCTGGCCATGTTGAAGGATTTTCCGAAACGGATTCTCGCTGTGCGCAATGGCGCTGGGCGCGGTATTCACAGCACTGGCGGTGTGCTGAAAGGAATGCGGATCGGAGTCTACGGATTCGGTTTTGCCGGCAGGGAATTTGTTCGTCTATTGCAGCCTTTTCAGACAGAAATCAAGGTTTTTGACCCGTATGTCGAGTCTGTTCCGGAATCATGTATCCGGGTTTCTTCGCTTCAAGACCTTTTTGAAGGATCCCATGGTATCGTTATTCATGCGGGGCTCACTAAAGAGACCAGGGGCGCTGTCAGTCGCGAGTTGCTTTCAAAATTGCCGGATCAAGGTATCGTTATTAACACTGCCAGGGGCGCCATTATTGACCAGGAGGCGCTTTTTGATGAATTACGGGCAGGACGGCTCCGGGCGGGTCTGGATGTTCTGTGGCCGGACGATCTGCCTGAGGACCATGAGGCCCGGCAGTGGGAGAATCTGATGTGGACATGTCATCAGATCTCACGCAAACCCTGGCCGGGCGAAAAACCCGATGTAGAGGATCAGTTTGGTGTGTTCCTGGACAACATACGGGCATTTCTTAAAGGTGAACCATTGAAATTTGAAATTGATGAGACGCGTTACTCGCGAATGACTTGAACAGAAAAACGTTAGATTGTCAGCGTCTTTATTGCTTCACGAAGGGAGAAAATACAATGGACAGATCATACAAAGACGAGATTTATCTTGGAACTGTGCTTCTGGAAAAGAATCGCTGGCTGGATGGGGAGCGAACACCCAGCTTTCTGGTTTCCGACTGGCTCGGTCGAATTAAGGATGCAGGTTTTGACGGGCTGGAATTGTGGCAGAATCATGCGTTTCTGGCCGATGATGAGGAAAGAAGTAAACTGCGGGAAGCTTCCGTGCCAGTAAGGATTTTTAATTCATACAATCGCTGCGGGAAAGAAACCCGTGATGAACGGGTGCGGGCAGTGGAAATGGTTGAGTTTTTTGGCGTGGAAGGCATGAAATTCAATTTTGGCAAAGAGCCGGAACGCCACGAAGAATATTGCGAAACGGTGAAAGAGTGGCGCGACATGCTGCCGGCAGATTTCCGTTTCCTGTGTGAATGCCATGGCGGGACTACAATAGAAAACCCTCATAAAGCTGCTGAAACTTTTGAACGACTAGGCGCAGATAAATTCGAGATTATCATTCATGCGTTCGGAGGAGATGATCAGAGTATTAAAAACAGGTTTGACATTTTCGGCAACCGCATAACTCACATACATTCTAGTCTATCCTCTGAAGAAATCACTGAGGATTCTATTCGAAGGCGCTTGGATTTGCTTCGTGAATTGGGTTTTACCGGATCATTTACAATAGAGTTTACAAGGGGAGTGGGCGACGAGGGCGAAAATATTGATACCCTGTTCGGAAATGCTGTTGAAGATGCCCAAATGCTCCGCAAGCTACTGAGTAAATAGGCTGTTTAGACGTTTTATGCAGGCAGGGGCGGCAGGCATCTTGCTGCCTCAAACGTGCCGGTTAGAGTCACATCCCTGCAGTCTGCAGGCAGCAGAACCTTGTCCCACTGTTTCAGTTGCAGTTCAGCTCCGCCCGCTTTTAATTCCGCGGTTCCTTCAAGAGTCAGCAGGATGGAGAAACGGTTGGTGTTTTCAATAGGAAAAGTTCCATTTGCCGTAATCCTGCGCAATTCCAGCCTGTCGGTCCTGGGCCGTCCGATCAGTTGAACTTCAGAACCGTTTTCATCGTGACTGATCGCGACCGGATCGGGGCCGAATCGCCGAAGCGCCTGATCGGCGGGAACGGGTGTGTAATCAAACATATCCAGTATTTGCTCTATTTCCAGACCCATGCACTGGGATTTTGGATCATTTACAAGATCCCCGTGGCTGAACTCGCATCGCACCACCCAGTCAGTGGGCTCCATCACCTCGATCATAAACAAGCCCGGGCCTATGGCATGGGGCACGCCTCCTTCAACTAGAAGAACATCGCCTTTCTTGACCGGGACCTTCCTGAAACAGGACATCATGGCTTCTTTATCCTGTTCCCGAAGTATTCGCCCCCATTCTGAGGGTACAGGCGGGTCCTGGAACCCGAAAAGAACCCATGAATCTTTGTCATCTCGCGCGTTCAAGAACCACCATGCTTCGGTTTTTCCGTTCGGGGAATTGAGATGTTTCTTTGACCATTCGACCGTCGGATGCGCTTGGATCTGCAGTCGTTCGGTCGAGTCCAGGTATTTGACCAGAAGCTGAGGTTGAGAGCCATATGCTTCCACGTGGGCTTTGCCGAACATTGCCTCCGGATTATTGGCGATCATCTCGTCAATGGATATAAGCTTTCCGTGGGGAGCTTGAGCCGTCCCGATGCCTTCAACAATATTTTCCCTTCCGGCATTAATTGCTCTTGTTGCCGAGGCAATCCAATCTTCAGGGAAATGGTCATCACAGGGACTATTTTTCCCCTCGATCGAATCGAGGACTTTTCCGCCCTTGTAAGTTCGCCAGACACGGTTAGGCGGCAGTCTATAAGGTTGTGTGTAATCTATCGGAGACATGGTTATTTAACACATTGGCATGCAAATATAAGGTTATTCTTTTTTCCATTCCAGCACGGGAACCTGTTCCTTGGGCGGGAGCGATTCGGTGAGGTACCAGAAACCGTAGCCGGCGCTGCGGAAAGCGTTGCCGAATTTCATCATAGAGGCTTTTCGTCCGCGCGCATTGTTCTTGAGCCCGCTGAGAAACATCTCCTTGTATTTGGCGTCGCCTGTCTGTCCGTAGGCAAACGCAAAGGCGTGAAGGATTGCCCCGGCGCGATCGCCTTTCTTTATTGCCGCGTCGGCGCCGCCAAGTACGGTTTCAATAGCTTTTTTATCTCCTGTGATCTCGTACCATGCGCGGTGCCCTTCAAGAGCGATGCCGTCGATCCATGCTCCGTGTTTAGAGCGGGTGAAGCCGCGTGTCTCTTCAATGATTGTTTCTGCGGCTTCCAGGTAGGAAGCGTCCAGTGTTGTTTCATATGCCGAAAGCAAACCGACGATTCCATGCCCGATACTGCGGGACTGGCTGATCGCAGAGGTTTTGTGGCGCCGCGCGTAACCGGCGGAAAGCAGCCCTATTTCCAGCGCGCGCCGGTCGCCGAAAAGCCAGAACCTCTCGAAAAGACTCTGGTTCTTGTAGTGGTTGTAGGTAGGGGAGGCGAAAACGGGATCATTCCCTTTCCCGTAGATTCGAACGTGATCCGGGCCGGCGCTGTAACGCGGAGCGCCGGTGTCATCGCTGTTTGGATGCCAGCATAGAATGTCAACATCCTGGAGGTGCGTGGAGGCCTGTTCTGCGAGTTCAAGGAAATCAAAGGAACCGGTTCGGGCGAACTGGACAATCAAAGAGTGCGGATAGCCGTAATAATTATTGTCCCAATGAATGTCCGTCGGGCAATGACGTTCGCCGCTGGTGGCTCTTCGATTTGCCGTGATGTGGTTGATGCAGTCGCCGAAATTGAACATTCCGTAGGCGTTTGTGTCGCGCACAAAATCGCGGGCATTGAGCATGGCTCGCCTGTTCTGTTCGAAGTAATGGTCGTATGCTCGCACGACCGGCAATACGGAGTCCGGATAGAGGGCAGGGCGGCTTGACGCCAGTTTCCCGAATGCGCGGGTTTTTTCGCAATACCATTCAGGCGCGCAGGAAGCAAAAAGAGGGGCCTGTGCCATGGCATTGAGCTCTATTGGCTTCTTTTGATCCTCGGAGCCGGTGTTAAATTCTATAACAAACTCATGCGTCTTGGACATTCCGGGGAAGAAATGCGCGCGAGGCTCGGCTGCATAGGTGGGAGTTCGCTTCGAGAATGAAGGCCAGAGCGCAAGGTGGGCGGAACCATCTTTATAGGCAAAAAGTCCCTTTGGATAATTCTGCCAAAGCCATCGAGACGCTATGGTTATTCCTTTATCCTGTCCGCTCAGGTTCATATAGCCGAATCGACGCGCGCGTGTAAGCATGGGCTGACCTTTCAGCACACCGAGAGACGAGTTTTTGAAGGCTGCGCCTCCGACTTCGTAGCTGTTGGCGCTGTCGCAGACCAGCCAGGCGCGGTCGTGATTGCCGAAGGTTCCGATAACAGGCGCAGTTTCGCCCCCAAAGACATATTGGAGGTCATTGCCGAGATTTCCCGGAATAACCACATGCCAGCGGTCAACCGAAGTAAAACGCCGGATGTTTTCGCCCTGCTTGCATTCGGCGGAATAGAAAATACGAACGTATGGTTTGCCGCGATACGCGTGGATCCTGATAACGTAATCAAGAAGTTTATCATCGGGGCCGGAAGGATCGTCGGGCAGGTGCCGGCCTTCAGCTCTTATCACCACGCGCATTGGTCCCTGTTCCTCAATCGTGACTTTGGAATCCGGATCATTTGCGGCCATGTACCGGCGGTAGTCAGGCAGGTCGGGATGGTTTGACCAGAGTACCGGCCCGCTCATGCGATCGGGCGCTACCACCTGAGTGGCGTCATTGAAATCGCGATCACCGCTTTGATCGATCCATGCCTCGTCGATCAGGTTGAATTTTCTTTTACGCACAGCAAATCGCAATGGTCCTGTCGTGACCAACAGGCGTTCGCCTGAATCCTTCACCTCTATCGGGTTTTCAATGGCTGCTGCGGGAGCATCGTCGCGCAGATAAAAGGTCCGCATGGAATATGCGGACACATGGGCCTGAAAATCCAGGAGCGCCCAGCGCACAGAGCGGTCGCGCCACCAGCGGACAGTAGGGGTGATCTGGCAGGGGATTTCACGGCCTTTGGTGTCTACCAGCCGAAGCGATGTAACATTGTCCATGACACCTTCCGGCAGGGGGACTCCTGATGTTACGGGCTGGGCGGTTCTATTGATGCCGTGCCGTTCGGCGACAGTAAGCTCTATATTAAGATCAGCGGCTTTGCCGCACAATGTCGCGGCGAGCAGAACTGAAAGCGCTGGAATCGAAGCCTTGCTTAGTCTCTTGTGCATCTCAATACTCCTTTCAAATTCGTGATATTACACATTACTTATGGCATACGTATTTGAAACCTTCAACCTTAAACATTCAATCGTGGTAGTTTCCACAAATTGATCGCGTCAATACCAGACGCTATCTGTGTAATCTGTGGTTGTATTCATCTGGCATGAAAGCTAATCTGACGATAAAAAAGTTACTCTTTTTTAATAAACAGAAAGGGCTGACGACGACATGAGCGCAAAACAGAGAAAACCTCTCCCAGATGTGCCTTCGACCGACCCCTGGGTTGGACCATTCCTGCAGAATCCTGGGATTGATCGAATGACAATTGCCTGGATTCGCCGCAATAATGAAGCTTGCGAGCTTCTTTATGGAATCGAGGAGGCTGAAAAGAGAATCATGGTTCAACCGTCTCGACGTATTGAAGGCAGCTCAGACTGGTTCTATGAGGTCAGCCTGACTGACCTCATGCCGGACACGCTATATGCATATACCCTGGCCTGTCCCGGTGGAAATATTTCAGCCTGCTTCCGGACATTTCCAGAAAATCCCAAAGACATAACTTTTATCTGTTACGGCGACAACAAGTCGGATTTTGCCACACATGCTCGCGTTGCGGAGAAATTTGAAAGGCATAATCCTGCTTTTATTATGCATTCCGGCGACATGACCGAACGGGGAACTTATGAAGAATATCGTCCGTACTTTTTCTATCCATTGCGTCATGTAATTGACCGGTATCCGCTTTTCCCTGCCCGTGGCAACCACGAAAGGGATGGCAGGGCATACAGGCAGGTGTTTTGTCTTCCCCGTGGCGAAACATGGTATTCATTTGATGCCGGGCCGGTTCACGCTTTAGTCGTTGATACCACTGGCTGGCGCCATGATTGGGAAAAAGACGATATATCCCGCATGTATGATTGGGTAGAGGCTGATTTATGCCGATCTCAAGCGCCGTGGAAAATTGTTATGCAGCATGAACCAAGTTATGATCTTGGCCATCGAAAAGACGACTGGGGATGGGATGATTTTCTGCCGGTTTTTCGCAAATACGGAGTGGATTTGACACTGGCTGCTCATGCTCACGGCTATCAGCGTCTTTATCCGATGTTTACGCCCGGCGAGAACGACAACAACCCCATTACTCATGTGATTTCAGCCGGGGCAGGGGGCGGTATAAGCTCAAAAGCTCTGGATAAGTCGGATTTTCTGGCGGCTGAAGCCCGGCGGTATAATTACGTTGTTTTTTCTGTGTCGGAAGAAGATCTATCAGCCCAAGTGTTTTCGGACGACGATGACTTGCTTGACAGTTTCAGCCTGAGTAAAATCGGCGGGAAATACCATCCGGATATTCTTGCTTCCGCGCTTGATGAGGCAGAGTACCCTTAGCCCGCATATCTCACAGGATTTCGTAGTGAGAGCGTGGAGAGCGCTGCTGCGGGGGCGCAAATTGATAAAACGCCGGAGCAGCCGTATAGACATACTGCAATCTGGCGTTTTGCCATTTCGTGCCCTCACAGTGGCGCTATCCGCGCTCGTACACCTCCTCGTACACACTTAACCCGCATATCTCACACTCCTCCGGCGGAAACAATTGATAGCGCCATTATT